>NZ_JBJLSE010000069.1:0-21882 GCF_050871845.1 Kineococcus arenarius subsp. arenarius | reverse complement strand
CCGCCCCCCGCCCCCCCCCCCCCCCCACCCCTGGGTAAAACCTCTATTATCCAAGTACGGTCACCCCCGCAGGGAGGCTGTGGTGGCGGGGTTTGCCGGAGCGGCACGGGACCTCGACTCCGGCGGGGGCGCCGCGCACGGTGCCGCCGTGACCCTCTTCGACCCCGACGCCCCCGACGCCCGCGAGCTGTGGGAAGGCGTGTACACCGCCGGCGAGCGCTGGAGCGGGCGTCCCAACGCCCTCCTCGTGCGCGCCGTCGAGGACCTGCCCCCCGGCACCGCCCTGGACCTCGGCTGCGGCGAGGGCGGTGACCTCGTGTGGCTGGCCTCGCGGGGCTGGACCGCCACCGGCGCCGACGTCTCACCCACGGCCCTGGCCCGCGCCGCCCGCCACGCCGCCGACGCCGGCGTCGCCGAGCGGGTGCGGCTGGAGGAGCACGACCTCGGCGCCTCGCTGCCCGCCGGGCCGTTCGACCTCGTCGCCGCCTCGTTCCTGCACTCGATCGCGCACCTGGACCGCGAGGACGTCCTGCGCCGCGCCGCGGCCGCTGTCGCCCCCGGCGGCAGCCTGGTCGTCATCGGGCACGTCGGCGTCCCGCCCTGGGCCGACGCCTCGCACCACCACGTGCACCTGCCCGAGCCGCAGGAGGTCCGCGACGCCCTCGCGGGCGCCACCGCCGGCTGGGAGGTGCTGCGCGAGGAGGTCGTGCAGCGGGAGGTCACCGGCCCCGAGGGGCAGGTCGCCCACGTGGGCGACAGCGTCCTGCACCTGCGGCGCCCGGGGTCCTGACGGTGCGGTGAACGCCCCGCAGCGGGATCGTGCCGGTCCGGCCCGGGGCGAGAGCCGCACCGCCGCTTCGTGGTACTTCTCTTGACCATGCCGTCCCCCCGCCTGGCCCTCACCCGCACCTACCTCGCCCCGTCGGCCGACGAGGCGCCCGGTGGCGGTGAACTGCCCGGTGTCGCCGACGTCGGCGAGACGCGGGAGGTCAGCAGCGAGGAGACGCACTACGACACCGCCGACCTGGCGCTGGCCGCGTCGGGCGCCTCGGTGCGGCGGCAGACCGGCGGTTCCCCGCGCGGCTGGGTGCTGGAACTGCCCGGCCGGGGCCCGCGCACCCACGAGGTGCGCCACGCCCTGGGGCGGGCCGTGCGCACCGCTCCCGCTGCGCTGCAACGGCTCACCTGGGCGGCCGCGCGCGGCCGGACCCTGGGCCCGGTGCTGGCGCTGACCACCGACGCCAGCCAGCGCGACCTGCTCGACGCCGACGGCGCGCTCGTGGCCCGCCTGACCACCCGCCGGGTGCAGGCGCGCGCGCTGGTGCCGGAGGACTCCCTGGCGCAGACCTGGGCGGAGTGGCAGGCGGAGGTCGTCGACGGCCGCCGCGACCTGCTGGACGCCATCACCGCCGCGTGGGAGGAGCGCGGTGCGGAGGAGTCCGACCGCACCGCGCAGCTGCGCGCGGTCCTGGACGGCCCGGAGGAGCCGGAGGGCACCGAGGACGTGGCCGGCGGGGACTCCGCCGGCGCCCTCGTCCTGGGGCAGCTCGCCCACGACGTCAGCCGCCTGCTCGCCCAGGACCCGCTGGCGCGCATCGACGCCCCCGGCGCCGTGCGCGCGATGCGCAGCGCCACCCGCCGCCTCGCCGGCGTCGTGCGGTCCTTCGCCCCCCTGTTCGCCGACGAGCCCCGCGACGCGCTGCTCACCGAGCTGGAGTGGCTGGGGGACCTGCTGGGCCGCGCCCGTGACGCCGAGGTCCTCAGCGACCGCGTCCTGGCCGACCTCGACGAGGAGGCCACCGGCCACGTCGCCGGTTCCGGGACCGGCGACCCGGCCACCGTCGCCGAGCTGCTGCGGTCCCTCCTCGGCGAGCGGCAGGCCGCCGCCCAGGCCGAGGTGGCGGCCGCGCTGGACTCCGAGCGCTACCGGGCCCTGGTCGCCGCGCTGGAGGCGTTCGTGGCCGACCCGCCGCTGACCCGCGAGGCGTCGCGCTCGGCCCGCAAGGCGCTGCTGCCGCTGGTCGCCGACGCGCACCGCGCCGTGAAGAACGCCTACCGCGACGTCGACCCCGACGGCGACGACGCCGACGCGCCCGCCGGCGACCCCGACGCCGACCCGCTGGTGCGGTTGCGCCGGGCGGCCGAGGACGCGCGCGCCGCCGCCGCGGTGGTGGTGCCGCTGCGCGGGGACGACGTGGAGGACTACGCCGACGCGCTCAAGGAACTCGTCGACGTCCTCGTCGAGCACGACGAGACGATCGCCGCCCGCGTCGCGCTGGCCGGGCCGGTGCCCACCGCCGGCGAGGGCGCGTTCGTCCTGGGCCGTCTGCACGCCCTGGAGGAGGTGCGCTCGGCGGTGGCCCGCCACGACCTGGAGGCGGCGTGGGACGGCGCGAACCGGAAGAAGCTGCGCAAGTGGATGAGCTGACCGCGCGGTACGGCGAGCCGGTCCCGCTGAGCGGTTCCCGGGTCGCGCTGGAACCGCTGTCCGCGGAACCGGCCGCCGGGCACGTCGAGGGGTTGCGGCGCGTCGTCGCCGAGGGCGACCTGCACCGCACCTGGTACACGCGCATCCCCGCACCGGACGCCGTCGCCGCGGAGGTGGAGCAGCGCCTGGCCCGGCAGCGCGCCGGCCTGGTGGCGCCGTGGGCGTTGCGGCGCCTGGACACCGGCGAGGTCTGCGGGGCGACGACCTACCTGAACCTCGACCCCGCCAACCGGCGGCTGGAGATCGGGTCGACGTTCCTGGCGAGGTCCGCGCAGGGCACGGGGATCAACGCCGAGGCGAAGCTGCTGCTGCTCACCCGCGCGTTCGAGGTGCTGGGCTGCGCCGCCGTGGAGTTCCGCACCCACTGGCACAACCACCAGTCCCGCGCGGCCATCGCGCGCCTGGGCGCCAAGCAGGACGGCGTGCTGCGCAACCACGTCCTGTGGCACGACGGCAGCTACCGGGACACGGTCGTGTTCTCGATCACCGGTTCCGAGTGGCCGGCCGTGCGCAGCGGGCTGCGCGGTCGCCTGGGCAGCGGCTGACGCGGCGGGCCACCGGCGCGCCGTCCGACGCGGGAGGGGATCCGTGAACAGGTGGGTGCTGCTGGCGGGTGCCGTCCTCAGCGAGGTGTCCGCCTCGTTGTCCCTGAAGGCCGCGCTCGGGCACCCCGGCTGGTACGTCGTGGTCGTCGCCGGCTACGCCGGGGCCTTCACCCTCCTGAGCCGGGTGCTGCGCGCCGGGATGCCCCTCGGCGTGGCCTACGGCACCTGGTCGGCGGCGGGCGTGGCCCTGACCGCGACGCTGAGCTCCGTCGTGTTCGGCGAGTCGCTGGGCCCGCTGGCGCTCGCGGGCATCGTGCTCATCATCGCCGGCGTCCTCGCCGTCGAACTGGGGTCGCAGCGCGGGCGGGAGCAGGAGGAGCAGTGAGGGGGTACCTCTTCCTGGCCCTGGCCGTCGTCTGCGAGGTGGGCGCGACCCTGGCGCTGCGCGCCGCCACCCGCGGTCGCCGTCGTTGGTACGGCGTCGTCGTGACCGGGTACCTGGCCGCCTTCACCTGCTTGTCCCTGGCGCTGTCCAGCGGCATCGGCCTGGGCGTCGCCTACGGCGTCTGGGCCGCCGCGGGGGTCGCGTTGACCGCCGTGTTCAGCAGGGTCCTCTTCGGCGAGGCGCTCAACCGCACCACCGTCCTGGGGATCTGCCTGATCATCGCCGGGGTCCTGCTCGTCGAGCTCGGCGCGGGCGGCTGACCACTCCCGGCCGCGGGAGGTGGGGGGAGCAGAACCCGGGCGCTGGAGTTCGCCGTCTGGTCCGGCCGCACCGCGCTGCCGCTGTCGACCTGTCCCCGGACGTGCTCGCAGTGATGCGCAGCCGTCCCGGCGGGGACGGGGTCGAAGCCCACCACGGCGACGTGACGACCACCGACCTCGGCAGGCGCTTCCCGCTCGTCCACGTGGTGCTCAACAGCACCTTCAACCTGCTCACCCAGGACGAACAGGTGCGCTGCCACCAGAACGCCACCCGTCACCTCGACGACGGCGGCACCGACGGGATCGACCTGGTACCCGTCTCCGCCGCCTGACACGGCCTGCCGAGCTGGACCTGATGGCCCGCTCCGCGGAACTGCGCCTGTCGCAGCGCTGGGGCGGGTGGAAGCGGGAGCCGTTCAACGCCGACAGCGAGAGGCACGTGTCGCTGTGCACGCGGGCTCACTCGTAGCGTGTGAGGGCCGTGCCCGCCGAAGCCGACTCCACGCTCACGACGTCCTGCGTGCGCGATCACGGCCAGTCGGTGACTTCACGGACTTGCCGATGATCAAGCGCCTGGCCTACTCGGTACCACGGCGGTACCATCCACGGGTGGCCATGAACCTGCGACTGACCGACGAGGAGACCGAGGCCTTGCGCCGACGCGCCGAGCAGGAGGGCCGCTCCATGCAGGAGGTGGCTCGCACCGCCATCGGTGAGTACGTCTCCGACCGCCCTGCACGCCTGCGCGCGGCCATCGACCGGGTGCGCACCGAGGACGCCGAACTCCTGGCCCGCCTCGCCCGGTGACCGAGCCGCACCCCCCGATCGACCACCTGACCACCGAGGACCTGCTGGAGATCGCCGCCGGCGTCGTCGAGGACGTCCAGGTCCGCGATCTGGGACTGCTGGCTTCGGCCGCCGCGCGCCCCCGCACCACCGTCTTCGGCCGCGAGGCCTACCCCGGTCTGGCCGAGAAGGCCGCCGCGCTGATGCACTCCCTGGCCCGCAACCACCCGCTGGTCGACGGCAACAAGCGCCTGGCCTGGTCCGCCGCCCGCGTCTTCTGCCTACTCAACGGCACCGACCTGGTCATGGACGTCGACGACGCCGAGCAGATGGTCCTCGCCGTGGCCGCCGGCGACCTCGACGCCACGGAACTGGCGGAGGTGATCAACCGGCGCCTGCGGTGAAGACGCACGGACATGGCGCTGGCCAGGACGTCGCCGACCTTCCGGATCTGTCGATGTCGTCATGCCCCCCCTGGTGGTGATCCCGCACGGTTGAGCCCTCAACCGTGCAAGATCACCACGGGGTGCCGGACGGTCTCGCGGTAGACCATCACCGACACGCCCGAGCAGTGACGGCCCACCCCGGTGTGCTCGCTCCCGCCTGCAGCACCGCTGTCCGCCGCGGCTCCGAACGCCCGGTCATCCCGCTGGCCAGGACGTCCGCATCTGCTTGATACGTGGGTGATCGAAGGCCAGCCTCCGCTCTGAGCCTGACCGGCGCTGCAGGCTTCCGCCCGGGCCGCAGGCCGGGCCGGTGCGCGGGTGCTCGTGCGCGGGCCTCGAGTCAGGGGCGCAGCACGCGAGTGACGACGTCCTCCAGCTCGGACGCGAAGACCTGCGGGAGGCCGCCCTCCTCGACGGCGTGCCCCAGCACCGCCTCGGCCACGATGCTCAGCCACTGCGCTGCCCGCTCCGCGGCGATGTCGGTCCGCACCGTCCCCTGCCTCTGACCGGCAGCGAGCACGTCCACCAGCGCCCGGCGGACCACCGCCTTCTCGTCCTCGAGCACCGCCACGACCTCCGCGGCGTCGGGAACAGCGCTCAGAGCCTCAGCGAAACGGGCCAGGTCCTCGTCGGCGGCCTCGGCCAGGACGTGCTCGCGCCACTGCCCCAGGGCCGTGAGGGCGTCGTCGGCCGCTGTCGCGCGGATGCGCTCGAACACCTCGCGGGTGCGGTCCACGCCGCTCTGGAGGACCGCCACCAGGACGGCGACCTTGGTGGGGAAGTAGTGGAAGAACGTCCCCGACGAAACCTGTGCGGCCGCGCAGATCCGTGCCGTGGTGGCGCGCTCGTACCCGAACTGCGCGATGCACCGGTGAGCCGCCGCGACGATGTCGGCCCGGCGGTCACCACGTCGAACAGCCACCTGATCGCCCTCCTCCGCTCTAGAGCATCTGCTCTAGAGCGCGTACTCTACCGGCATGGCCGATGCGGAACCGACGGCGCCGAACTCACCCACCGCGACCGCGGTTCCCTCCGACGCCTGGTCCCTGAGCCGCCCTCGGCTGCTGGTGAGCCTGCTGCTGGGCGGTGCCGTGATCGCAGGCGTGTACAGCGGGCCACCCGCCGACGGGGTCGCCGGCATCGACCTGCGGTGGGGCCTGACCGGGCCGGTGGCCGGCGACCCGTGGAAGTGGCTCGGAGCGGGTCTGCTGGTGGTGGTGGTGCTGCGCGTGGAACGACTGGGCACCTCCTCGCTGCTGCTGCGGCGACCCAGCGGGCGCGACCTGGAGTGGGTGCTCTACGCCTTCGGGATCGTCATGGCGTGGTCGTGGCTGATCGGTGCCCTCGCACCGCAGCGGGACAACGAGGGCGTGGCCACCATCGCCGCCCTCGGGGTCGCCGGCGCCCTGGTGCTGATCGTGACGGCGGCGGTGACGGAGGAGGTCGTCTACCGCGGTTTCCTCGCCGAGCGGCTGGGCGCGCTCCTCGGTCGCCGGGCGGGTTCGCGCTGGCTCGGCGCAGCGGCCAGCCTCGCGATCTTCACCGGGCCGCACCTCGTCTTCTTCGGGCTCTCCTGGCTGCTGCACCAGCTCCCCGGGGCGTTGGCCGTCGCCACCGTCGCCGCCGTCCGGCGCAACCTCCCCGCGGCCATGGCGCTGCACCTGCTCATCAACCTGCCCATCCTGATCCCGGTGGCGGCAGCTTCCTGAGCGTCGGGTCGACGAGACGGCCCCGCCGGGTCCACGGAGGCTTCGCGAGTGGGCCGCGCTCGTGCGCGGAGGGCGCCTGGCGCGGGGGAGGATGCGCGGCGTGGACGACACCGCCCCCGCCCGGCTGGTCAGCAGCGACGTGCGCGAGCACAACCGGGCCCTCGTGCTGCACCACCTGGACCGCCACGGCCCGGCGGCGCGCTCGGAGATCGCCGCCGCGACGGGGCTGGTGCGCGGCGCGGTCACCTCGATCGCCGCGGAGCTGCTGGAGGAGGGGCTGGTGCGCCACGCGCAGGCGGCCGCCCAGCGCTCGGGGGCGGGCCGGCCGGTGCAGCCGCTGGAGCTGGACGGCTCGGGCCTGGCCGTCGTGGCCGTGCAGCTCCTCCTGGACGAGCACCGCTGGCTGGTCACGGACCTGGCCGGTCGGGTCCTGGCGCAGGGCTCCGAGCTGGCCCGCACCCCGATCGGGGAGCCGGAGGCGGTCGCGGACGCGCTGGCCCGCCGCGTCTCGCACCTGACCGGTGCGCTGCGCCGCAGGGGCGTGCGGCCGGTGCGGGTGCAGGTCGTCGCCCCCGGCCCCGTGCTGGCGGACGCGGGCACCGTCTACCGGGCCGTCGACCTGGGCTGGCGGCGGGAGGTGGACCTGCGCGGCCTCGTCGCGGCGCGGCTGCCCGCCCGCTCGCGCCTGCCGGTGACGGTGCTCAACGACGCCAACTGCGCCACGTGGGCGGAGTTCCGCGAGCTGCGGGCCGCGCCGGGGCTGGAGCGGGTCCGCGACGTCGTGTACGTCAAGGCGGACACCGGCATCGGCGGTGGCGCCGTGGTGGCGGGCCGGTTGCTGGTGGGGGCGCGGGGCACCGCGTTCGAGCCGGGGCACGTGGTGGTGCAGCCCGCCGGCCCGCCGTGCGAGTGCGGCCGGCGCGGCTGCCTGGTCACGGTGGCGGGACCGCGGGCGGTGCTGGTCGCGGCCGGTCTGGCGGCGGCGGCCGAGCGGGACGGTGAGCCGGCGGCCCTGGCGGAACTGGCGCGCCGGTACCGGGACGGCGCGGGGCCGGCGGTGGGTGCCGTGCGGGGGGCGCTGGGGTGGCTGCGGCAGGGCCTGGACGTGACGGTGGTGGCGCTGGACCCGGCGGTGGTGGTCCTGGACGGCTACCTGGCCCTGCTCCTGCCGGAGCTGACCGAGGGGGGCTTCCCTGCCCCGGCGGGCCCGGTGGACGTGGTGGTGCGGCGGGCCGCGCTCGGCGGGACGGCGGCGGTGCGCGGCGCGGTGGCGCTGGCGCGGGAGGAGGCGCTCGACGCGTCCAGCTCGTTGCACTGAGTTTCCTCAGGGTTTAGTTCAGGGGTTGAACTCAGGGGCCCTCCGGGTGTGTCATGGACCTCGCGACGACGTCGCCCCCTCCGGGCCGCGTCCTCCGCCGTGCTCGAGGAGGAGTTCAGGTGAGCAGTGACCTCTCGGCCCCGCAGGGGCCCGCACCCGATGCCGCCGGCGTGGTTCCCACGGTCCCCGGCGCCCCACCCGCCACGGTCCCGGTCGGCGACGCCGCCGGACCGCTGGCCGCGCTGGACCCCCGGCGACGACGGACCCTCATGGGTTCGCTGCTCGCCACGCACCTGTTCCTCTTCGCCACCTACGCCGGGGTCGTGGTCATCCTGCTGCCGCAGCAGGTCGCCGAACTGGACCCGGTGCGCAAGGCGGCGAACCTGGCGGTCGTCACCGCCACCTCGTCGGTGTTCACCCTGTTCGCCCAGCCGATCGTCGGGGCGTTCTCCGACCGCACGCGCTCGCGGTTCGGCCGCCGCAGCCCGTGGCTCGTGCTCGGCGGGATCGCCGGCGGGCTGCTGACGATCTGCGTGCAGTTCGCGCCGAGCCTGTTCTGGATCACGGCCGTGTGGGTGCTGGCGCAGGTGGCGCTCAACGCCCTGCAGGGACCCCTGTCCGCCGTCATCGCCGACCGGGTCGAGGACACCCACCGCGCCACCGCCTCGGCGTTCGTGGGCGTGGGCACCGCGGTCGGCGCCACCGCCGGTGTCGTCCTCGCCGGGCAGCTGCTGAACCGCCTGGGCCTGGGGTACACCCTGTTCGGCGTCCTCGTCGCCGTGTTCGCGGTCCTGTTCGCGGTGCTGAACCGCGACACCGCCTCGACCGGCCTGCGGCCCGCCCCCTTCGCCTGGGGGGCCTTCGCCAAGAGCTTCTGGATCAGCCCGCGCCGGCACCCCGACTACGCGTGGGCGTTCGCCGGGCGGTTCGCGATGATCCTCGGTTACCAGGCGGTGTCCGCTTACCAGTTCTACATCCTCACCGACTACATCGGTCTCGACGCCGGGCGGGCGGGAACGGTCGCCGGCCTGCTCTCCCTGTGCGCGATGGTGACCACGGTCGTGGGGACCCTCGTGTTCGGCCGGATCTCCGACCGGCTGAACCGCCGCAAGGTGTTCGTGTTCCTCGCCACGATCGTGATGGGCCTGGGCGTGGTGATCCCGCTGATCTCCCCGACCGTGGTGGGGATGGTGCTGTACTCGCTCGTGCTGGGCATCGGGTACGGCGCCTACATCGCCGTCGACCTCGCCCTGATGATCGACGTGCTGCCCTCCGGCGGCGACGCCGCCAAGGACCTCGGCGTCCTCAACGTCGCCACGAACGTCCCGCAGGCGCTCACCCCGCCCATCGCGGCGCTCCTGCTGCTCACCTTCGACGGGGACTACGCTGCGATCTTCGTGTGGTCGGCGCTGGCCGTCGTGGTCTCGTCGCTGTTCGTCCTGCCCATCAAGTCCGTCCGCTGAAGAACCAGGAGAACTCCGTGAGCACCGCACCCGAGGTCGCCACCCGTTCCGGCCGCGTGCGCGGCGTGCAGCGCCCCGGGTCGGCGGCGTTCCTCGGCATCCCCTTCGCCGAGGCGCCCGTCGGACCGCGGCGGTTCGCCGCCCCGGAACCGGCCGCCCCCTGGGAGGGCGTGCGCGACGCCACCGAGCACGGCCCCACCCCGCAGCGCCGGCCGTTCGGTGCCCTCACCACCATCCCGGAACCCTCGATCCCGGGGGAGAGCACCCTGAACGTCGACGTGTTCACCCCCGCCCCCGGGGACCGCGAGGCGCTGCTGCCGGTGTTCGTGTGGGTCCACGGCGGCGGTTACTTCGCCGGTTCCCCCGCCAGCCCCTGGTACGACGGCGCCTCGTTCAACCGCGACGGCGTGGTCACCGTCGTCGTCTCCTACCGGCTGGGTTTCGACGGGTTCGGCTGGATCGACGGTGCCCCCCTCAACCGCGGCCTGCTCGACCAGATCGCCGCGCTGCGGTGGGTGCGCGAGAACGTCCGCGAGTTCGGCGGCGACCCGGACCGTGTCACGATCGGCGGGCAGTCCGCCGGTGGTGGCAGCGTCCTGTCGCTGCTGGCCTCCCCGCCGGCCGCGGGCCTGTTCCACCGGGTGGTCTCCCACTCCGGCGCCACCGCCGACCTGCTGCCCGCCGCGGCCGAGGAGGTGGGCCGGAAGCTCGCCGCCCACCTCGGCACCACCCCGGACCTGGCCGGGTGGCGCTCGGTGCCGGAGGAAGCGGTGCTGGACGCCGAGCGATCCTTCAACGTCGTGCCCGGCCGGCCGCAGCTGCTGGGCGAGCGCATCGACGTCGACGCGGCGCTGCGCCTGGCCCGCACCGGCGCGTCGGTCGTCGCCTCGATGGCGTTCACCCCCGCCGTCGACGGCGTCGTGCTGCCCACCGACGTGGAGACGGCGCTGGCCGCGGGAGCCGGCGCGGACGTGGACCTGCTGATGGGCACCACCCGCAACGAGTTCGCCGTCCCCACCGCCACCGCCGTCGAGGACGTGGTGCGGCGGCTGGCCGCGGCAGGGGTCGACGCGGAGGGGATCGCCGCGTACCGCGCCGAGGTCGCCCGCGTCGGGGAGCGGTTCGCCGCCAGCCAGGCGCTGGTGAGCGCGGGGTTCCGCGCGACGCTGGTGCGGCTGGCCGCGGCCCGGGTCCGCGCCGGGGCCGGGGCGCGCACCTGGCTGTTCGACTTCGCCGAGCGCTCCGCCGTTGACGGCGTCGCCGCGCACTGCCACGACCTGCCGTACGCGTTCGACCTGCTGGGCGCCGAGGGCGTCGCGGCGGTCCTGGGGGAGCGCCCCGACCAGGCGCTGGCCGACCGGGTGCACGCCGACTGGGTGCGGTTCGTGCGCGACGGCTCGCTGCCCTGGGCGAGCGCGCGGGACTCGGTCGTCGCCGCCCAGCGCTACGGCGACGGCACCGCGTTCGACCCGGCCGCCTACCTGCTCGACGCCCAGGTCGCCGGGGTCCCCGCCACCGCCTGAGCCCCCCGGGGGGGGGGGGGGGGGGGGGGGGGGGGGCGCGCGGCCGGCGCTCCGCCGCCGGCCCCCCCCGCCCCCCCCCCCCCCCCCCCCCCCCCCCCCCCCCCCCCCCCCCGCCCCGCGCCCCCCCCCCCCCCCCCCCCCCCCCCCCCCCCCCCCCCCCCCGGGGTGAGGGGGGTGAGGGGTGGGGTGGGGGTTCAGGAGGTGGCGCGCTGCACCAGGGTGGTGGGCGCCACGACGGGGGCGGGGGTCCCCTCGCCGTCGATCACCGAGAGCAGCATGCGGGCCAGTTCCCGGCCCATCTCCACGACCGGCTGGCGCACGGTCGTCAGCGGCGGGGTGGCGGCGGCGGCCAGCGGGGCGTCGTCGAACCCGACGACCCGCACCCGCCCCGGCACCGCCAGACCCTCGGCGGCCAGGGCCTGCAGGACGCCGGCGGCCATCAGGTCGTTCGCGGCGAACACCCCGTCCAGGTCCGGGACCCGCGCGAGCAGCGCCTCGGCGGCCGCGCGCCCGCCGGCGACCGTGAAGTCACCGCTCTCGGCCAGCTGCGCGCCGAAGCGGTGCCGCTGCGCGCGCAGCTCCTCGCGGAAACCCGCCAGGCGGTCGCGCCCCACCCGCATGTCCATCGGGCCGGTGACGGTGACGACGCGGCGGCAACCGCGCTCGATCAGGTGCCGGGTGGCGGTGCGGGCACCGCCGACGTTGTCGGCGGACACGTACGGCACCGTGGATGCCGGGTCCATCGGCTGGCCGGACATCACCACGGGGATCCCGGCGTCGACCAGGTGCTGCGGCAGCGGGTCGCGCCCGTGCACCGAGACGAGGACCGCCCCGTCCACGTGACCGCCCCGGGCGTATCGCTCGAAGCGCTCGCGCTCGCGCGCGGTGGACAGCACCACCAGGACCAGCTGCACCTCGCGCTCGGCGAGGACCGCCTGCGCACCGCTGAGGACCAGGGGGAAGTAGGAGTCGGAGAAGAACCGCTCCACCGGCTCGACCACCACCAGCGCCACGGACCCGCTGCGCCGGGTCACCAGCGAGCGGGCCGCCTGGTTCGGCACGTACGACAGCTCCGAGGCGGCGCGCAGCACGGCCTCGCGGGCCGCGGGGCTGACCCGCTCGGAGCCCGACAGCACCCGCCCGGCCGTGGCGCGGGAGACGCCGGCGAGGGCGGCGACGGACTCCAGGGTCGGTGCGCTCGCGCTCGGCACGGCTCCTCCAGCTCTCGGGGCCCCGGCGGGCCGGCGGGTCGGGTCAGGTCAGGTGCGGGGGCGGCGGCGCGCCCCGCGCAGGCCGCGGACCCCGATGGCCGCGATGACGGTGCCGAGCACGAGGCTGACGACGACCAGCACCAGGTGCACCAGGAAGAAGGCCTGCGGGCCGTCCTCGAACGAGCGGGGGTCCTTCCAGATGTTGCGCAGGAAGTTGGGCCAGATGAACCAGCTCCACACCCCGAACGCGACGAGGAACCAGCTGGTGCGCGCCGAGAGGACCACGTCGCCATCCTCGCAGAGACGGGCGGCGCGCCGGCCGCCGGCGGGGCTCAGCGGTGCAGGAGCCCCCGCACGGCGCGGCGCGCGGCGACGAGCGCACCGGCGCCGAGGGCGCCGGCCGCCACGCCCGAGGCCACCGCCGCGCGGGAGCGGCCCGCGCGGGCCTCGTCGCCCTCGCCCTGCGCGCCCTCCTCCTCGGCCGGGTGGTCGGCCGGCAGCGGGCCCAGGGGGACCTGGTAGTCCGCGATGACGCGCTCGAGGAGGGTGCCGGCGTCCTCGGCGCGCGTGGCGGCCCACGCGGCGGCCAGCAGGATGAGCCTGCCGATGAGGTTCATCAGCACCAGGATCACCACGATGCTCGCGGCGGCGCCGAGGAACTCGTTGCCCTGCGCGCTGCGGCGGGCGATGCCGATGCCGAACTGCTTCAGCAGCCCGATGCCGACCCCGCCCAGCAGGGCCCCGGACAGCAGCTGGCGCAGCGGCACGTCCGCGCCGGGCAGCACCCGGAAGACGGCCAGGAAGGTCGCGGTGTCGATGCAGAAGGCCACGACGAAGCCGGCGGCCGTGAGCAGCGTCTGACCGGCCGCGGTGCTGTCCACGCCGAAGATCCCCAGCAGCCACTCCCCCGCCCCCCGGGTGAGGACCACCGAGGTGACGCTGAGGGCCACCCCGAGGCCGATGACGACGAGGACGACGAGGTCGCGCGCCTTCAGCAGGACGGGGTTGCCGGCGCGCGCGTCCTCCCCGAAGACCGCGCGGATGCCGCGGCGCATGGCGTCCACCCAGCCCAGGCCGGTGAAGAGCAGCGTGCCGAGCGAGGCGAGCAGGCCGACGGTGAGGGTGGTGTCGTCGAGGTACTCGTCGATGTAGATGCCGGTTCCGCCGCCGGCGGGCGCGTACCCGGGGTGGACGAGGCCGGGCAGGTAGTCGTCGACGCCCTCGACGAGGTTCTGCACGACGTAGTCGCGCACCTCCGGGTACCCCTGCATGGTGAAGCCCAGCAGCGTCAGCGCCACCGCCAGGGCGGGGAAGACGGAGAAGAACGCGAAGTACGCGATGCCCCCGGCCAGCACGTTGCCGCGCGCGTCGCCGTAGCGCTGGTAGGCGCGCCCCGGGTGCGTGGCCTTCGCCCGGGCGACGAGGCGGCCGACGCGGCCGGTGACCTGCTGCACGACACCCACGCGCGCTGGTGCTCCTCTACGGTGCGGTGAAGCCGAAGTCCTCCCGTGGCCGCCAGACGCCGTCGGCGCCGTGCTCGTAGAGGCTGAACCCCTTCACGGTGAAGGTGGCCTCCCAGTCCCGCAACACGAGCTCGGCGCGGTCCAGGGACCGCTCGGGCACGTCGTGGGCGACGGTGACGTGCGGGTGGTACGGGAAGGACAGCTCCCGGCTCAGCGGCCCGCGCCGCACCTGGGCCTGCAGCAGCTCGCACTCGGAGATGCCCCGGGTGACCTGCACGAACACCACGGGAGAGACGGGCCGGAAGGTCGCGGTGCCGCGCAGGTGCACCTCGAAGGGCGCGTGCAGCGCCGCGGTGCGCCCCAGGTGCCGGCGCACCGCGACCAGGGCGTCGGCCCGCAGCTCGCTGGGCGGGAGCAGGGTGATGTGCGGCGGCACGGCGTGGGCGAGGGGGTCGCCGAAGTCGGCGCGCCACGCCGTCAGCTGCTCGGCGTAGGGGTCCGGGACGGGGATGGACACACCGATGGTGCGCGTGCCGGCGCGCTCGGCGGCACCGGGCCCGTCCAGCGCCGCCCGGGCCCGGCCGCCCGGGACGCTCACCGCCGACGGCCCACGAGCCCCACCCGGTCGTAGACGCGGGCGAGGGTCTCCTCGGCGATCGCGTTGGCCCGCTCGGCGCCGCGGGCGAGCAGCTCGTCCAGCGCACCGGGGTCGGCCGCGAGCTGCCGCGCGCGCTCGCGCACGGGGGTCAGGGCGTCGGCGACGACCTCGGCGACCTCCTTCTTCAGGTCGCCGTAGCCGCGGCCGGCGAAGTCGGCCTCCAGCTGGGCGATGCTGCGACCGGACAGCGCCGAGTGGATGGACAGCAGGTTGGAGACACCGGCCTTCTCGGCGGGGTCGTAGCGCACCTCGCGGCCGGTGTCGGTGACAGCCGAGCGGATCTTCTTGGCCGTGACCCCGGCCTCGTCCATGACGTCCACGATGCCGTTCGGCGAGGACGAGGACTTGCTCATCTTCGACCCCGGCTGCTGCAGGTCGTAGATCTTGGCTGTCTCCTTGAGGATGTACGGCTCGGGCACGGTGAAGGTGGCGCCGTAGCGGCTGTTGAAGCGCTGGGCGAGGTCGCGGGTCAGCTCCAGGTGCTGGCGCTGGTCCTCGCCGACGGGGACCTCGGCGGCCTGGTAGAGCAGGATGTCGGCGGCCATGAGCACCGGGTAGGTGAACAGCCCCACGGTGGTGCCCTCGGCGCCCTGCTTGGCCGACTTGTCCTTGAACTGGGTCATGCGGCCGGCCTCGCCGAAGCCGGTGAGGCAGCTCAGCACCCACGCCAGCTCGGCGTGGGCGGGCACGTGGCTCTGCACGAACAGCGCCGAGCGCTCGGGGTCCACGCCCGCGGCGACGTACTGCGCGGCGGTGATCCGGGTGCGCTCGCGCAGCGCCGCGGGGTCCGGGCCGACGGTCAGGGCGTGCAGGTCCACGACGCAGTAGAGGGCCTCGTGGGTCTCCTGCAGGGCCACCCACTGCTTGAGCGCGCCGAGGTAGTTGCCCAGGTGCAGCGAGCCGGAGGTCGGCTGCATCCCCGACAGCAGGCGCGGGCGCGCCCCCGGCCCCTGCGCTGGTGACTGCTCCATGCCTCCATCCTGCCAGCCGCGCAGCGGTTGACCGGCCGCGGGGCGACGGCCAGGCTGCGCGGGTGCGCGAGTGGATCACGGGACCCGGCCTGGCCTTCGGAGCCGACTACAACCCCGAGCAGTGGCCGGAGGAGGTGCGCGCCGAGGACGTGCGCCTGATGCGCGAGGCCGGCGTGACGCTGGTGTCGGTCGGCATCTTCGCCTGGGGCCTGCTGGAGCCCGAGCCGGACCGCTTCGAGCTGGGCTGGTTGGAGCGCGTGCTGGACGACCTGCACGCCGGCGGGGTGGGCGTGGACCTGGCCACGGCGACCGCCTCGCCGCCGGCGTGGCTGTCGCAGCGCCACCCCGAGGTGCTGCCGGTGGACCACGAGGGCCGCCGGGTCGTCTTCGGCTCCCGGCAGAGCTGGTGCCCCTCCTCCCCCGTGTACCGCGAGCGCTCGCTGCGGCTGGTGGAGGAGCTGGCGGGCCGCTTCGGCGGCCACCCGGCGCTGCGGCTGTGGCACGTGAGCAACGAGCTGGGCTGCCACAACGCGCGCTGCTACTGCGACGTCAGCGCCGCGGCCTTCCGCCGCTGGCTGACGGGGCGGTACGGCGACGTGGCGGCGCTGAACGAGGCGTGGGCGACGGCCTTCTGGAGCCAGCACTACACCTCCTTCGAGCAGGTGCAGGTGCCGGCGCGCTCCAGCTCCTTCCCCAACCCGGCGCAGGCGCTGGACTTCGCCCGCTTCAGCTCCGACGAGCTGCTGGGCCAGCACCTGGCCGAGAAGGAGGTGCTGCGCCGGCTGACCCCGGACGTGCCGGTGACGACGAACTTCATGGTCTCGGCCGGGCTGGGCGGCATGGACTACGGCCGCTGGGCGCTGGAGCAGGACGTCGTCTCCAACGACCACTACCTCCTGCACACCGGGCCCACCGCGGTGGCCGACCCGCGCGCGGAGCTGGCGTTCTCCGCGGACCTGACCCGCGGGGCGGCGCGCGGGCCGTGGCTGCTCATGGAGCACTCCACGAGCGCGGTGAACTGGCAGCCGGTCAACCCGGCCAAGGCGCCCGGGGAGATGCTGCTGGACTCGCTGGCGCACGTGGCGCGCGGCGCCGACGGGGTGTGCTTCTTCCAGTGGCGCGCCTCCGCGGGCGGTGCCGAGCAGTGGCACTCGGCGATGGTGCCGCACGCCGGGGAGGACTCCGAGCGCTTCCGCGAGGTCGTCGAGCTGGGCGCGCTGCTGGGGCGGCTGGGGGACGTGCGCGGCGCGGCCGTGGAGGCCGACGTGGCGGTCCTGGTGGACTGGGTCAGCGCCTGGGCGATGGAGGCACCGACCCTGCCGTCGGAGCGGGTGAGCCCGGTGGACGTGGCCCGCACCGCGCACCGGCTGCTGCGCGCCGCGCAGGTCGGGGTCGACGTGGTGCCGGTGGGTGCGCACCCGGGCGACCTCGCGCAGGCGCTGTCGCGGTACCGGGTCGTGGTGGTGCCCACCCTGTACCTGTGCGACGACGCGACGGCCGCGGCGGTGCGGGCGGCGGCCGAGGGCGGCGCGCAGGTCCTGGTGACGTACTTCTCCGGCGTCGTCGACGAGCACGTGCGGGTGCGCCTGGGCGGGTACCCGGGGGCGTTCCGCGACCTGCTGGGCGTGCGCGTGGAGGAGTTCCACCCGCTGCTGGAGGGCGTGGCCACGGAACTGGACGACGGCTCGGTGGGCGACGTGTGGTCGGAGCTGACCACCGTCGCCGAGGACGTCGAGGTGCTGGCCCGCTACGCCGACGGCGCGGTGGCGGGCTGCGCGGCGCTCACCCGGCGCGAGCTGCCGGGCGGGGGCGCGGCGTGGTACCTGGGCACGCTGCCCGACGACGAGGCGTTCGCCGCCCTGCTGCGCGAGGTGTGCACGGCCGGCGGTGTGGAACCGGTGGCCGTGGCGTCGGGGCCGGTGGACGTGCAGCGGCGCCGCCGGGCCGACGGGACCTCCTTCCTGTTCGCGCTGAACCACGGCGACGAACCCGGCACCGTGCGCGTCAGCGGGCTCGACGAGGTCTCCGGCGAGGAGGTGGACGGCCTGCTGGACCTGGACCCGGGGCGCAGCGCCGTCGTCCGCGAGCGCTGACGGGCACCGGACCGGCACGCCTCCCCCGCGCGGCCCCCACGGCGATCCGCTGCGGGGGCCGCGGGTCGCGGTGGCAGGATGGCGGCGTGGTGAACCTGGGTCAGTCTCGCAAGCTCGCCGACGTCCTCTACGACGTGCGCGGTCCCGCCCTGACGCGAGCGACGGAGCTGGAGCAGGCCGGGCACCGGGTGCTGAAGCTGAACATCGGCAACCCCGCCCCGTTCGGGTTCGAGGCGCCGCCGGAACTGCTCGAGGACATCGTCGCGAACCTGCCGGTGGCGCAGGGCTACAGCGACAGCAAGGGGTTGCTGTCGGCGCGCCGGGCGGTGGTGCAGCACGCCGAGTCCAAGGGGATCACCGGGGTGGACGTCGACGGCGTCTACATGGGCAACGGCGTCAGCGAGCTCATCGTCATGGCGATGCAGGCGCTGCTGGACGAGGGCGACGAGGTCCTCGTGCCCGCCCCGGACTACCCGCTGTGGACGGCGGCGGTCAGCCTGGCGGGCGGGCGGGCGGTGCACTACCTCTGCGACGAGTCCGCCGACTGGGCCCCGGACGTGGAGCACTTGCGCTCGATGGTCACCCCGCGCACCAAGGCGCTGGTGGTCATCAACCCGAACAACCCCACCGGCGCGGTGTACGGCCCGGAGGTGCTGAACGAGGTGCTCGGCGTCGCGCGCGAGCACGGCCTGCTCGTCCTGTCCGACGAGATCTACGAGAAGATCCTCTACGACGGCGCCACCCACGTCTCGACGGCGGCGCTGGCCCCGGACCTCATGTGCCTGACGTTCAACGGGCTGTCCAAGGCGTACCGGGTGGCGGGTTTCCGCTCCGGCTGGATGGTCGTCTCCGGCCCCACCGGCCACGCCCGCGGGTACGTCGAGGGCCTGGACCTGCTGGCGAACATGCGCCTGTGCGCGAACGTGCCCGCGCAGCACGCGGTGCAGGCGGCGCTGGGCGGGCACCAGTCGATCAACGACCTCGTGCTGCCCGGTGGGCGGCTGGCCGAACAGGCCCGGCGCACCTGGGAACTGCTCAACGAGATCCCCGGCGTCAGCTGCGTGCGCCCGCGTGGGGCGCTGTACTGCTTCCCGCGCCTGGACCCGGAGGTGCACCGCGTCGAGGACGACTACCAGCTGATCTGCGACCTGCTCGAGCAGCAGCACGTCCTGGTGGTGCAGGGCACTGGGTTCAACTGGCCCAAGCCCGACCACTTCCGGATCGTCACGCTGCCGCGGGTGGAGGACCTGGAGATGGCGGTGGGGCGCATCGCGGAGTTCCTGGGGAACCGCGCCCGCGCCTGATCCGGGAGGGCGGAAAACTCCTTGCGGCCCGCCACCGGGCGGGTGCACCGTCGTGGTGTCCTGCCGTCGAGCCGAGGAGGCCCCGGGTGCTCGCCTGACGTGCTCCGCACCGAGGGACCCGCGCACGTGCGCGCGGTCCACCGCACGCACGTCACGAGGAGGACCCGTGCCCGCCCACCCCCCTGCCCCCGCTCCGACGGAACCGTCCCCGCGCACCGGACCGTCCCCGCGCACGACGACGGGCGCCACCACGTCCCTCGCGCTGCGCGCGGTGACGAGGACCTACGACCACCGCGTCGTCCTCGACCGGCTCACGGCCTCGATCACCCCCGGGGTGGTCACCGGCGTCATCGGGGAGAACGGCTGCGGCAAGTCGACCCTGCTGCGGCTGCTCGCCGACGTCGAGGAACCCGACTGCGGCCGCGTCGTCGCCGTCGCCACCGCGGGCCTGGCGCACCTGCCGCAGGAACCCACCGCCCCGGCGTGGTGGACGGTGCAGCGCGTGGTCGACGAGGCGCTGGCCGACGTGCGCCGGCTGGAGCGCCGCCTGCGCGAACTGGAGGGGTCGATGACCGGGGCCGCGGAGGCGGACCTCGAGGCGCTGCTCGCCGAGTACGGCGAGGTGAGCACGGCGTTCGAGCTGCGCGACGGGTTCTCCGCCGACGCCCGCGTCGAACGCGCCCTCGCCGGCCTCGGCCTGGCCGGGCTGGACCGCTCGCGCCCCCTGGGGCGGCTGTCCGGCGGGCAGCGCTCGCGGCTGCACCTGGCGGCGCTGCTGGCGGCCGACGCGGAGGTCCTGCTGCTGGACGAGCCGACCAACCACCTCGACGACACCGCCGCCGGCTGGCTGGAGCAGCACCTGCGCTCGCGCCGGGGCACCACCGTGGTCGTCTCCCACGACCGGGAGTTCCTCGACCGCACAGCCGCCGAACTGCTCGAGGTCGACGCCGGCCGCGCGGCGCGGTACCCCGGCGGCTACGACGCCTACCTGGCCACCAAGGCCGCCGAGCGCGTCCGTGCCGAGCAGGAGCGCGCCGCGTGGGAGGAGGAGGTCCGGCGCCTGCGCACCACCGGGGACGCGGTCGCCCGCCGGGTGGCCCCGAACCGCCCGCCGCGCGACGGCGCCAAGATGCAGTACGACTTCAAGGGCGGGCGGGTGCAGGAGTCGCTGGCGGCCCGGGTGCGGGCCAACGCCGAGCGGCTGCGGCGCCTGGAAGCCGCGGAGGCCCCGCGGCCACCGGACCCGCTGCGCTTCACCGTGCCGCAGGGCCTGCACGCGCGCGCCGGTGCGCACCTGGTGGCCGAGGGGGTGTCGATCGCGGGCAGGCTGGCGCCCACCGACGTCCGGGTCGAGCGGGACACCCGGCTGCTCGTCACGGGCGTCAACGGCAGCGGGAAGTCGACGTTGCTCGACGTGCTCGCCGGCGCCCTGGAGCCGGACACCGGCGTCGTGCGGCGCCGCGCCCGCGCGGGCCTGCTGCGGCAGGACCCGCCGGCGCCGGTGCCCGGCCAGGACGTGCTGCGCGCCTTCGCCGCCGGCCGTCGCGGCAGCGCGGAGGAGCACGTGCACCGGTTGCTGTCGCTGGGGTTGTTCGACCGCGAGCAGCTGGGCGTGGAGGTGGCCCGGCTGTCCACCGGGGGCCGCCGGCGCCTGGACCTGGCGCGCCTGCTGGCCGACCCGCACGACGTCCTGCTGCTGGACGAGCCGACCAACCACCTGGCCCCGCAGCTCGTCGAGGAGCTCGAGGAGGCGATCGCCGCCTTCGACGGCGCGGTCGTCGTCGTCAGCCACGACCGGCGCTTCCGGGCGGGCTGGCGCGGTGACGTCCTGCACCTCGGACCGGTGCAGGACGGGCCCGCGCCCGGGTGAGCGGCGAGGGGGTGAGCGGCCGTGCTGGTCACCCCCCGGCCGCCTCCCGGTGGGGTCGGCTCCACCCGCGGGAAACCCGGCCCCGGCACGCTGTGGGAAACCCCTGCCGAACCTCGGAGGACCCTGTGCCCGAGAACACCTCGAACACCCTCGGCCGCCGCCGCCTGCTCGGCCTGGGCGCCGCCACCGCCGCCGGTGGCGCCCTGGCCGCCCAGGTCGCCACCGCCGCCCCGGCCAGCGCCTCCCGCGGGCGCGGCCTGTCGTTCTCCGACGACGGGACGTTCCGCGTCGTGCAGTTCAACGACACCCAGGACAACCACCGCACCGACGTGCGGACCATCCAGCTCATCGAGCGCACCCTCGATGCGGAGCGACCCGGGTTCGTCGTCGTCAACGGCGACGTCGTCAACGGCGACATGACCACCGCGGAGCAGGTCCGACAGGCGTACAACCACGTCGTCCTGCCCATGGAGGAGCGCCGGATCCCGTGGGCGGTGACCTTCGGCAACCACGACGAGGACTCCGTGGCCGCCACCGGGATGACCGAGGCGAGGATCCGGGAGTTCCTGTCCGGGTACCGGTACAACGCGGGTGGCACCGCCAGCGGTGTCAGCGGCGACTCCAACCAGGTGCTCACCGTCCACACCCGCGGCGGCCGCGGTCCCGGTTTCGCCCTGTGGCTGCTGGACTCCGGGCGCTACTCCCCCGAGACCATCGCGGGGCAGGAGGTCGAGGAGTACACCTACGAGACCATCCACTCCGACCAGGTCGCCTGGTACCGCGAGCAGTCCGTGGCCCTGGAGCGCCGGGCGGGTGCACCGGTGCCCGGCTTGATGTTCTTCCACATCCCGCTGTGGGAGCACCGGTTCATGTGGTTCGGCTCCCCGACCGAGTGGACGGAGGAGTCACACGCCGCGGCCGTCGTCAAGCACGGCATCGTGGGTGAGCGCAACGAGCGGGAGTACACCGCGCAGTTCAACCCCGGCCTCTTCCACACCGCCCTGGAGCGCGGCGACGTCAAGGGCATCTTCTGCGGCCACGACCACATCAACACCTACGTCGGGAACTACTTCGGCATCCAGCTCGGGTACGGCCCCGGCACCGGGTTCGGCACCTACGGCCTCGGCGGGGACGATGAGCACCGGCTGCGCGGCGCCCGGGTGTTCGACCTGGACCTGGACCACCCGGGCGTGCTGAAGAGCACCCGCCCGGTGTTCGCCGCCGACCTCGGCATCGACCTGTCCCCCGAGCCGCAGCCCCTCGCGAACCCGAAGCCCCTCGGCCACCACTGAAGTGCGCGACGGCCCCTCCGCCCGCGGGCGGAGGGGC
>NZ_JBJLSE010000068.1:0-21957 GCF_050871845.1 Kineococcus arenarius subsp. arenarius | reverse complement strand
CCCCCCCCCCCCCCCCCCCCCCCCCCCCCCCCCGCGTGCGCTCGGCGGCCCGGCGCAGGAGCATGGACCCGTCCGGAACGCTCGACGGGGAGGTCGCCGACGATGACGACGAACAGCACCAGCACCAACGGTCCGGCCGTGCAGCCGACGACCGAGGAGCTCGTCGCGACCGTCTACCGGGACGGGATCGTGGCCTGCAGGGGCGCGTTCAGCGCCGAGTGGGTGGACCGGGTGCGCGAGGACGTCGAGGCGGCCTTCGAGGAGGCGCGCTCGCGCCCCGACGGCGCCGTCGGCCGCGGCCCGAACCGGTACTACGTGGAGATCCACCCCGAGCAGCTGCGCGGGTTCGTCGACCTGGTGGACCACCCCTGGGTGCGCCGGGTCTGCACCGGGGTGCTCGGCGAGGACTACGAGATCGTGGAGCTCGGGTTCGACGTCCCCTTCGCGGGTGCCGTGAACCAGCCCTGGCACCGCGACTTCCCCGCCCCCGAGGAGACTCGCCGCGACGGGCGCCTGACGTCGCTGGCCTTCAACCTCACCGCCGTCGACACGGAGGAGGACATGGGGCCCTTCGAGATCGCCCTGGGCACCCAGTTCGACGACGGCACGGGTTTCGACCACGGGATGTTCCCGCCGAAGTCGCTGTACCCGCGCTACGAGGAGCGGGCCGTGCGCAAGTTCCCCCGCCGCGGCGACGTCTCCGCGCGCTCCGCGCTGACGATCCACCGGGGCACCAGGAACTTCTCGGACAAGGCCCGGCCCGTCCTGGTGCTCGGCGTCGACGCACCGGGCGCCGGCAACGCCGAGCACCACGACACGGCGGTGACGAGGCGGTACTGGGAGCAGCTGCCCGATCGGGTCAGGGCCCACCTGCGGTGCCCCGTCGTCGAGGAGCTGACCCCCATCACGCAGAAGCACACCATCGAGGGCCTGGTCATGGGCGAGGCCTGAACCCGGCCGGTCCCCGCCGGCCGCCCCGGCCGGGCGTCAGCGCGAGCCGAGGGCCAGGACCTCGCGCACCAGCGGGGCGATCTGCTCGGCCTCCACCAGGAAGCCGTCGTGCCCGGCGGTGGAGGAGATCACGCGCAGGCCGCCCACCGCGGCGGGGCCGGCCGCGATCCGCGCGGAGTCGGCCACCGGGTACAGCCGGTCGGAGTCCACGGCCGCCACCACCATCGGGGTGCGGGCCGCGGCGAGCGCGGCGTCGGTGCCGCCGCGCCCCAGGCCGACGTCCCAGGTGTTCAGGGCGTCGGTGAGCGCGACGTAGCTGCCGGCGTCGAAGCGGCGCACGAGCTTGTCGGCGTGGTGGTCCAGGTAGGACTGCACCGCGAAGCGACCGGGGCGCTCGGGCGCCAGGGGGTCCTCGCCGGGCTGGGCCAGGCGCCCGAAGCGCTCCTGCAGCTCGGCGCCGCTGCGGTAGGACAGGTGCGCCAGGCGGCGCGCCAGGCCGAGACCGGTGTGCGGGCCGTGCCCGGCGGGCAGGTCGTGGTAGTCGCCGCCGTGCCAGCCGGGGTCGGAGACGACGGCGGTGATCTGGGCGCTCTGCGCGCCGATCTGGTCGGCGGTGGAGGCCGCGCAGGTGGCCAGCACGAGGGCGGCGCCGACGCGGCCGGGCTGGGCGACGGCCCACTCCAGGGAGCGCATCCCGCCCATGGAACCGCCCAGGACGGCGGCGAAGCGGCCGATGCCCAGGGCGTCGGCGAGGCGGGCCTCGGCGGCGACCTGGTCGCCGACGGTGATGCGCGGGAACGCCGAGCCCCAGGGGCGCGACGAGCCGGGGCGGCGGGAGGCGGGTCCGGTGCTGCCCTGGCAGCCGCCCAGGACGTTGGCGGCCACGACGAAGAAGCGCTCGGTGTCCAGGGCCTTGCCGGGGCCGACGAGCTCGGGCCACCAGCCGGGGGTGGGGTGGCCCTCGCCGGCGTCGCCGGTCACGTGGGAGTCGCCGGTGAGGGCGTGCTCGACGAGCACGGCGTTGGAGCCGTCGGGGGCGAGGGCGCCCCAGGTCTCGTAGGCCAGGCGCACCTGCGGCAGCACGCCGCCCAGCTGCAGCGGCAGGTCGCCGACGTCGGCGAAGCGCCGCCGGCCGACGGGGTCGCCCTCGCGCCAGGCGCCCGTCGCCGGTGGTGGTGCGGCCGTGCGCGCCGACGGCAGGGCCGCCGCCACCGCCCGCGCCGACTCCGCGGCCTCCGCGGCGCTGCTCACGTCGATCGCCACCGTCTCCCCCGTCCCCCGCACCTCGTCCAGCGTCCCGGCCGCGCTCAGGCGGCCGCGGCGAAGCCGAGGGCGAGGTCGGCGAGGACGTCCTCGACCGCCTCGATGCCCACGGACAGGCGCACCAGGCCGGGCGTGACGCCGGAGGCGAACTGCTCCTCGACGGTCAGCTGGCTGTGGGTGGTGGAGGCGGGGTGGACCACCAGGGAGCGCACGTCGCCGATGTTGGCGACGTGGCTGTGCAGGACGAGGGCGTCGACGAACCGCTTGCCGGCCTGCAGGCCGCCGGCGATCTCGAAGGCCAGCACGGAACCGGAGCCGCGCGGGGTGTAGCGCTGGGCGTTGGCGTGCCACGGCGAGGACGGCAGCGAGGCGTAGTGCACGCGCTCCACCTGCGGGTGGCCCTCGAGGAACTCCGCGACGGCACGGGCGTTGCGCACGTGCCGCTCCATGCGCAGCGAGAGCGTCTCCAGGCCCTGCGCGATCAGGAAGGCGTTGAACGGCGAGGCGGCGGGGCCGAGGTCGCGCAGCAGCTGCACGCGGGCCTTGGTGACGTACGCGGCGGGGCCGACGGCGTCGGTGAAGACGACGCCGTGGTAGCTGGGGTCGGGGGTGCTCAGGCCGGGGAAGCGGTCGGAGGCGGCCCAGTCGAAGCGGCCGGAGTCGACGACCACCCCGGCGATGGAGGTGCCGTGCCCGCCGAGGAACTTGGTGGCGGAGTGCACGACGACGTCGGCGCCGTGCTCGATCGGGCGCACCAGCCAGGGGGTGGCGACGGTGTTGTCCACCACGAGCGGCACGCCCGCCGCGTGGGCGGCGCCGGCGACGGCGGCGACGTCGAGGACGTGCCCGCCGGGGTTGGAGATCGTCTCGGCGTAGAAGAGCTTCGTCCCCGGGCGCACCGCGGCGCTCCAGGAGGCGGGGTCGTCGGGGTCGTCGACGAACGTGGTGGTGACGCCCATCTTGGGCAGGGTGTGCCGGAAGAGGTTGTACGTGCCGCCGTACAGGCGCGGGCTGGCCACGACGTGGTCACCGGCCTGCGCGACGTTCAGCACGGCGAGGGTCGTGGCGGACTGGCCGCTGGCCACCAGCAGGGCGCCCAGCCCGCCCTCGAGGGCGGCGATGCGCTCCTCGACGACGGCCTGCGTCGGGTTCATGATCCGCGTGTAGATGTTGCCGAGCTCGGTCAGCCCGAAGAGGGCGGCGGCGTGGTCGGTGTCGCGGAAGGCGTAGCTGGTGGTCTGGTAGATCGGCAGCGCCCGGGCGCCGGTGGTGGGGTCGGGCTGCTGGCCGGCGTGGACCTGCAGGGTGTCGAAGCTCCACGCGGCGGTGGCGGGCGTGGTGGGGGCGGGGGTCTGCTCGGTGCTCACGGCGGGGCGTCCTCGTCGGTCGGGGGTGTCGGTGGGGGCGTCAGCGCTGACGCGGACACCAGCCGTCGAAGAGGTACGGGCGCCGTCCCGGCCAGAACGGGTCGAGCACGGCCAGGACCGGGAGCATGGCCCGATGGTGCCGCCGGGACGGCCGCGCGGGCAACTCCCGGGCGGCCAGTGGGGGCGGTGGGGGCCCTGACGGCACCCCACCGCCCCCACTGGTCACTCAAAGTAGTTACCTCAACACGAGGCGCCTCCGGAGCTGGTCTGGCACTCTGGCACTGACCACGCCGGGCAACCGAGTGATCACACAGGATCACCACGCCTGCGGAACCACCCGAGCAGCTGGAGCACCATGGACGACAAGCGACCGACCGCCGACGCCGCCGTCGCCGACGACTCGATCCAGGTCGTGCGCTGGGACGCCCCCTCCTGGGCCTCGCGCGGGCTGGAGGTCGAGGGCGGCTGGCTGCACTCCTACGAGGCGCGCGTCGTCCCCCTGGAGGGCGACGAGGGCGCCGAGCGCCCCTGCCCCGTGCGGCTGGAGTGCACCGACCTGGCCTACGCCGAGGGCGGCCAGACCGTCCTGCGCCGCTTCGGGCCCCGCGTCTTCATCGGCGACACCACGCAGCTGTCCCTGCCCGAGGCGCGCCGCCTCGTCGCCGCCCTGGAGGAGGTCGTCCAGCGCGCCGAGGGCGGCGGGCGCTAGCCGGCGCCGCCGGGTCGGGGGCGGGCACTAGGTTCTGCCCCATGGCTAGCTCCCGCGCCGTGCGCATCGTCTCCCCCGGTCAGCTCGAGGTCGTCGACGTGGAGGTGGCGCCCCCCGGTCCCGGGGAGGCCCTCGTCAAGGTCGCGCACTGCGGCATCTGCGGCTCCGACCGCGAGGTGTTCGCCGGCACCCGCCCCGCCGAGTTCGTGCGCTACCCCGTCGTGCCCGGCCACGAGTGGTCCGGCACCGTCGAGGCCGTCGGGGAGGGCGTGCCCGGGGAGATCGTCGGGCGCGGCGTCGTCGGGCAGGGCATCCGCACCGCCGAGGGCACCCCGGCCTCCGTCGCCGGCGACACCGAGGGCTGGGAGCAGGAGTACGAGGAGACCGGCTTCACCCTGCCCGGCGGCTGGGCGCAGTACCTGACGATCCCCGCCCGCTACCTGCACCTGCTCCCCGAGGGCGCCGACCTGCGCGCCGCCGCCGGCATCGAGCCCGCCGCGTGCGTGGCCGAGGCCGTGCTGCTGGCCGACGTCTCGGCCGGCTCGAAGGTCGCCGTCGTCGGCGCCGGGACCCTGGGCCTGCTGGCCGTGCAGCTGCTGCGCGGCGCCGGCTGCGAGGTCACCGTCGTGCACCGCAACGACAGCCGCGAGGAGCTCTCCCGCCGCTGCGGCGCCGCGCACTACACGACCACCGAGGGCGCCGAGGCGCTGGAGGGCACCTTCGACGCCGTGATCGAGGCCGCCGGCGCCCCCGGCGTGGCCCGCACCTCCGTGCGCCTGGCCCGCCGCGGCGGGCGCGTCGTCCTCACCGGCATCCCCGCCGCCGACGCCGACGACCTGTCCTCCCTGGAGCTGGTCTCGCGCAACGTGCACGTCCTGACCGTCTTCGGCGCCCCCACCCGCGCCTGGGCGTACGCGGTGCGCGCCTTCGCCGCCGGCGTGCTGGACCCCACCGTCCTGATCACCCACGAGTTCGCCGTCGAGGACGCCGCGAAGGCGCTGGACGTCCTGGGCGACCGCTCCTCCGGCGCCCTGAAGGTCCTGCTGCACCCCTGACGGCGGTCGCCGGCGGGCGCCGGCGGGCGCGAGCCGCCAGGATCGCGGGGTGCGCGCGTGGGTGGTGAGCCGGTGGGAGGACGCCCGCTCGAGGCTGTGGTTCCTGCCCGGGCTGATCGTCCTGTGCGAGGCGGTGCTCGCCGAGGCGCTGGTGTGGATCGACAGCGCCTACGGCGACACCACCGGCGCCGCCGGTTCGTGGCTGTTCAGCGGCTCGGCCGACGCCGCCCGCACGCTGCTGTCGGCGATCGCCGGCTCGCTGCTGACGGTCGTCTCGATCGCCTTCTCGCTGACGATGATCGCCCTGCAGCAGGCGTCCTCGCAGTTCTCCCCCCGCATCCTGCGCGGCTTCACCTCCAGCCTCACCAACCAGCTGGTCATCGGCGCCTACACCGGCACGTTCGTCTACGCGCTGCTGGTGCTGCGCACGGTGCGCAGCGGCGACCAGGGCCCGGTGTTCGTGCCGGGCCTGGCCGTGACCACGGGGGTCCTGCTGGCGCTGTCCTGCATGGGGCTGCTCGTCTTCTTCATCCACCAGGTGTCCCTCGCGCTGCAGGTGTCGGTGGTGGTCTCCCGGCTGCGCGACGACCTCCTGGCGCAGCTGGAGGACGCCCACCCCCGCGAGGTCGGGTGGTCGGCCGCCGCGCCGGACGACCACCCGGAGCGGGCCGCCGCGCTGCGGCGGGAGGTCGCCGGGCGCCCGCACACCCTCGTGCGCGCCGAGCACGGCGGGTTCGTGCGCACCGTCGACGCCGACCGCCTGCTGAGCACCGGCGAGCGCGCGCACGCCGACGACCCGCTGCTGGTGCACGTGCGCGCCGGCGTCGGCAGCTTCGCGGCCCGCGGGTCGGTGATCGCCGCGATCGCCCCGCCCCCGGAGCCGGGGGTCGTGGACGACGTCCGCCGCTCCGTGCTGCTCGCCGAGGAGCGCACCCCCGCGCACGACCCGCTGTTCGTGGTGCAGCAACTGGTGGACGTGGGGCTGCGCGCGCTGTCGCCGTCGACGAACGACCCCACCACCGCCGAGCACGTCCTGATGCACCTGGGTGACGCGCTGGGCGTCCTCGCCGGCCGCGAGCTGGAACCACCGGTGCGCAGCACCCGCGACGGCCGGCTGCTCGTGCTGCTGGAGCGCCCGGACTGGGACGACCACGTGGACGCCGCCTTCAGCCAGCTGCGCCGCGTCGGCGTCGAGCACGTCTCCGTGACCCTGCGCCTGCTGGAGGTGCTCGCCTCCCTGGGCGAGCGCGTCCCGCCCGGGCGCGCGCAGCCGCTGCTGTCCCAGGTGGACCAGGTGCTGGAGGTGCTCGACCGGCAGTCGTGGACGGTCGAGGACCGCCGGCAGGTGCGCGAGCGCGCGCAGCAGGTGGCGACGGCCCTGGCGGAGGTGGCGCACGGCCGGTGCTGACAGGCGGTGCCAGCGGACGGTGCCGGCGGGCGGTGCGCCCGGGCGCCAGCGGGTGCGGGGCGGGCGGCCCCGTCCCACCATCGGTGCGGACCGCGACCGGGAGGAGACGGGGTGCCGAGGTCGGCGCAGGCCGTGAAGAAGACCGCCGTCACCGTCGCGGGCGGGGCGCTGACCCTGGCCGGGGCGGCGCTGCTGCTGCTGCCCGGGCCCGGGTTCGTGCTGGTGGCGGCGGGCCTGGCGGTGCTGGCCACGCAGTACGCGTGGGCGCGCCGGCCGCTGCGCCGGGCGCAGCGCGAGGCGTGGCGCGGCGTGGACGAGGTGGGCCGCAGCCGGTGGCGGGCGGTGCTGTCGGTGGTCAGCGCCGCGGCGCTGGTCGTGGTGGGCGTGCTGGGGCTGGCCGGGGTGCCGCTGCCGCTGGTGGGGCCGCTGACGGGGGCGTTCCTCGTGCTGAGCGGGCTGTTCCTGGCCGCGGTGGTCGCCTGGGCGCACACCGCGCGGGGGCGGCGGGCGCGCGCGGCGCACCGGGCGCGACGGCACCGCTGACCACGCTCGCCCGCTACGGCAAGCGGTAGCCGGTACCGGGCGGTGCCACCTGCGACCACGAGAGAACCTCGGCCGCTGGCCGACGTCACGGACGTGGCGCCTCGTGGACGTCCACTGATGCCCGAGGCCCAGAGGTGAGGTGCCGGCCGCCGGCGCACCGCTGCCCCGTCGGGTCACGTGGCCTCGTGAGCAGAAGTCGTCAAGGCGTCGCGCACCACGGGGAAGAGGTCCCCCCAGCACCGGGCGATCTTGCCGTCGGCAACCCGGTACATCACCAGCTCCTGCACGCTGATCCTGCGGCCGGTGGGCGCGATGCCGCTGAAGGGCGCGGTGTGCGTTCCGCGACCGATGAGCCGGGCGGCGATCGTGTCCGCCTCGACCACCAGGTGCTGCAGCTCCCAGTGGTAGTCGGGGAAGGCGACGCACACCGCCCTGACGCCGTCGATGTAGGCAGCCAGCCCGTCGACCGGTCCGGACCCGCTGACCTGCTCGGAGACGAACTCGCCGAGCTCGTCGACGCGGTGCTGGTTGCAGCAGGTGAGGTAGCGCTCGTAGAGGGCGATCACGTCAGCGCGTTCGAGTCCCATGCAGGCACGATCACACAGCACAGCGCTGGCGCACGCCGCTCCCGGCTGCACGCAGGCGGTAGACGCACGCTCACGACGCGGGGGCGTGCAGCAGCGGCCACCCGAGGTGTCCTGCGCGAGGTCGACCGACGAGATCACCTCGGCCGCGGTGCCGTCCCGTCCACCTGCGGCCCCGAGGGACCGGTCACGTCCTCCACGGCGAGAGCCGGGCGCGGGCAGACCCCTGCACCGCAGAGACGTCCACGACGGGGGCACGTCAGCACCCCGGCACCCCGGCACCCCGGCACCCTCGCGCGGCAGCACACGCGAAGGGCCCCGCAGGTCTATGACCTGCGGGGCCCTGACGAGCCGCCTCGGGGAATCGAACCCCGGACCTACGCATTACGAGTGCGTCGCTCTGGCCGACTGAGCTAAGGCGGCGCGTGCCCCGAAGAGCACGGGCCATGAGCTTACAGGACGTCACAGGCCCTGCTCGACCGCACCGCGTCCCCGTGGGGTCCCGCCGCGCTCAGCAGCGCGCGCCCTCGTCGGGCATCTCCCCCGCCAGCAGGTACGCGTCCACGGCCTCGTCCACGCACGCGCTGCCCGTGCGGTAGGCGGTGTGCCCGTCGCCGTCGTAGGTCAGCAGCCGGCCGGAGTCGAGCTGCTCCGCCAGGCCCTGCGCCCACGCGTACGGGGTGGCCGGGTCGCGCGTGGTGCCCACCACGAGGATCGGCGCGGCACCGGCGGCGTCCACGGGCTCGGCCGGGCCCACCGCCGGCACCGGCCACTCCGCGCACGTCAGCCCGCCCCACGCCAGGAACGCGCCGAACGTCGGCGAAGCCGCCTCGAACTCCGGCACCGACTCCCGCACCTCCTGCACCGTCTGCTCGTCGGCGCGGTCCAAGCAGTTCACGGCGTGGATGACGGTCGAGGAGTTGTTCGCGTAGCCGCCGTCGGCGCGGCGGGACGCGTAGGCGTCGGCCAGCGCCAGCATCGCCGCGCCGTCCCCCCTGAACGCGTCCGTCAGCGCCTCCGTCAGCCGCGGCCACAGCGACGGCGCGTACAGCGGGTACGCCAGCGCGTAGTACGCCAGGCCCTGGGTGAGCTCGCGGCCGCCGCCGGCGCGCAGCGGTTCGGCGTCCAGGCGCGCCAGCAGCGCCCGCACCTGCCCCACCGCCGCGTCGGTGCCGCCCGACAGCGGGCAGTCGTCCCCGGCGAGGCAGTCCTGGACGTAGGAGCGCAGCGCCAGCTCGAAGCCCGCCGCCTGCCCGGCGTTGACCTCCTCGCTGCTCAGCGACGGGTCGATGGCCCCGTCCAGGACGAAGCGCCCCACCCGCTGCGGGAACTGCTCGGCGTACAGGGCGCCCAGGTAGGTGCCGTACGACTTGCCCAGGTACGTCAGCTTCTCGTCGCCCAGCACGGCGCGCAGCACGTCGAGGTCCTTCGCGGCGGTGCGGGTGTCCACGTGCCCGGCGAGCTCCCCGGAGGCGACGCAGCCCCGGCCCAGCTGCGCGCTCAGCTCCTGCAGCCGGCGCACCTCCGCGTCGTCGTCGGGGGTGGGGTCCGCGGCGAGGAACTCGTCGACCTCGTCGTCGTCCAGGCACTGCAGGGGGTCCGAACCACCCACGCCACGCGGGTCGAAGCCCACCACGTCGAAGTGGGCGCGCACGTCCTCGGTCAGCACGTCCTGCGCGGCGCGGGCGTACTCCACCCCGGAGGCGCCCGGCCCGCCCGGGTTCAGCACCACCGAGCCGAGCCGGTCGTCCCCGGTGGCGCCCGTGCGCAGCCGCACCACCGCCAGCGACACCGTGGCGCCGTGGGGGTCGGCGTAGTCCACCGGCACCGTCAGGCGGGTGCACTCGAAGCCGCCGCCGCAGTCCGCCCACTCCAGGTCCTGGCCGTAGAAGGCCGCCAGCGCCGGGTCGGAGGCCGCCTCGGAGGCCACGGCCGAGGCCGTGCCCACCGGCGCGGGCTCGGGCTCACCGCCGGGGAGCAGGGAGCACCCGCCCAGCAGCAGCGCGGCAGCGGTCACGAGGACGGGTGCGGGACGGCGCATGGTCCTCCCAGCGTCTCACCCGCGGGGCCGGTGACCACCCGTCCCCGACGGCGCGTGTCGCGGACCGGCCCCCGCGATCCAGCCCCCGCGGTCAGGCCCCGCGGTCAGCCCGGCGCACCGGCCCGGCGGGTGCGCAGCTCCAGGGCGAGGGCCTCCATCGCCAGCAGCGGCGCCACGTTCTGCCCCAGCCGCCGGCGCGCCAGCGCCACCGCGTCCGCGCGGCGCAGCGTCTCCTCCGGGGTCGAGGCCGCCGCCAGCTCGCGCACCTCACCGGCCACGTCGGAGTTCACCAGGTCCACCGGGGCGCCCAGCTGCACGACGAGCACGTCGCGCAGCAGGCCCAGCAGGTCCACCAGCGAACGGTCCAGCACGTCGGTCTGGTGACGGCGCGCGCGGCGCTTCTGGTCCTCCTCCAGCTGGCGCACCTGCGCCCGCACCGAGGGGGGCAGCGCGGAGGCGTTCTCCGCGCCCAGCGCCCGCAGCAGCTCGGCGCGCTCGGCGGCGTCGCGCTGCGCGCTGGAGGCACCGGCCTCCTCGGCGGCGATGTCCACCAGCTCCCCGGCAGCCACGACCGCGTCGCCGACGCCCGCGATGCGCTGCGGCAGGCGCAGCACCTCGCGGCGGCGGGCGCGGGCGCCCTCGTCGCGGGCCAGGCGCCGGGCCAGGCCGACGTGGCTCTGCGCGGCGCGCGCGGCGAACGCCGCCATCGCGGGGTCGACGCCGTCGCGGCGCACCAGCAGCTCGGCGACGGCGTCGGCGGGCGGCACCCGCAGCGGCACGTGGCGGGTGCGCGAGCGGATGGTGGCCAGGACGTCGTCCACGCCCGGCGCGCACAGCAGCCACACGGTCGCCGGCGGCGGCTCCTCGATCGTCTTCAGCAGCGTGTTGCCCGACGTCGGGTTGAGGCGGTCGGCGTCCTCGACGACGATCACCCGCCAGCGCGCCACGGACGGGCGGCGCTGCGCGGTCTGGATGAGCGGCTCGACGTCCTCGCGGCGGATCTGCATGTGCTGGGTGGCGAAGACCGTGACGTCGGCGTGCGAGCCGGCGAGCGCGGTGCGGCACCCGGCGCAGCGCCCGCAGCCGGGCCCGGCGGGGTCCTCGCAGGCCAGCGCCGCGGCGAAGGCTCGCGCAGCCACCGAGCGCCCCGAGCCGGGCGGCCCGGTGAGCAGCCAGGCGTGGGTCATGCCGGCTGCGCCGGGGCCGCCGCGGGCCGCGGCCGCCGCGCGGGAGAGGACCCGCACCGCCGGCTCCTGGCCGACGACCTCGTCCCACACGCTCACGGGGCCGGCACCTGCTCCTGCCGCTCCTGCTCCCGCTCCCGTTCCCGTTCCTGCTCCCGCTCGCGCGCCGCGCGGCGCTCGGCCTGCCGGCGGGCCCGCCGGCTCGCGTACGCACCGGCCGGTGCGCCGGGCAGCGGCCCGTCGGGCGCGGGCGGTTCGGGCAGCCGCTGCGCGATCGCGTCGCGCACCCGCCCCTGGACCGACTCCGGGGACGCGACGCCGTTCAGCACCAGGTAGCGGCCCGGGTCGCGCGCGGCCAGCCGCAGGAACTGCTCGCGCACGCGGGCGTGGAACGCCTGGGACTCAGCCTCCAGACGGTCCTCGCCGGCCCGCTGCGGGTCGCGGCCGCGGCGCTCCGCCGCCGTGGCGGGGTCCACGTCGAGCACGACGGTCAGGTCCGGCAGCAGGTCGCCGGTGGCCCACGCGGACAGCTGCTCCACCTCCCGGGGGGGCAGGTCCCGCCCCGCGCCCTGGTAGGCCAGGGAGGAGTCCACGTAGCGGTCGGTGACGACGACGGCGCCGCGGCGCAGCGCCGGCAGCACCACCTCCGCGACGTGCTGGGCGCGGTCGGCGGCGAACAGCAGCGCCTCGGCGCGCGGGTCGAGGTCGGCGCCCCCCCGGTGCGCGAGCAGGACCTCGCGCAGCGCCGCACCGGTGGCGGTGCCGCCCGGTTCGCGGGTGGTGACGACCTCGTGGCCCCGCTCGCGCAACCACCGCTCCAGCAGCCGCGACTGGGTGGACTTGCCGGACCCGTCGCCCCCCTCCAGCGCCACGAACAGCCCCCCGACGGGGCGCCCGGCGGTGGCCGGCGGCAGCGTGCCGGCCCCGGCGGGCTCACCGCGCCGCCGCCAGGCGCGCACCACGTCCTCGCGCAGGCTGACGCCGCGGCGGTCGTCCACCAGCCGGTAGGCGACCACGCCGGCCAGGGCGGTCACCACGCCCGCCAGCGCCAGCGCCAGCGCCGAACCGGCGAGGTCCTTCGACCACGTCGGTGTCGCCACGATCGTGCGGTCGCCCAGCAGCTGCGCCACCCGGGGGGCGACGAGCATCACGAGCACGATGACGACGCGGGTGCTGGCGCCCACGAAGGAGAACGTGCGCCCGCGCACGTCGTCGTCGACCTCCAGGCCCAGCAGCGTGTACGCCGACACGTACGCCAGCCCGGTGAACAGCCCCAGCGCCAGCACGCACAGGGCGGCCAGCACGATGTCGCCGCTGAGGGCCACGAGGACCAGCGAGACGCCCGCCGCGGTCAGCGCCAGCCCGAAGGTGCGCCGGCGCGACAGGCCCGACAGCCAGCGCGGGCCCTGCCACACGCCCAGGGCGACACCGGCGAAGACGGCCATGACGACCACGCCGAAGCCGGGGTCGCCGGCGCCGAGGCCGATGACGTAGGCGCGGCCCAGGCTGATGACGAAACCGCCGGCGGCGAACGCCACGAGCATCCCGCCGACCAGGCCGCGCAGCAGCGGCGAACCGGCCACGAACCGCCAGCCCTCCACGACGTCGCGCCACAGGGTGGGCGCCAGGCCGCGGGTGCGCGGGGCCCGCTCGCGCGGCGGGATGTCCAGCCGCCAGATGACCGCCGCGGCCACCAGGAAGGTGAGCGCGTTGACGTACATGGCCAGGGAGGACTGGGTGCCGGCCAGGAACGGCAGGACGTTGTCCAGCACGCCCGTCAGCAGGGTCAGGGCGATGAAAGCGAGCCCGGCGAGCGGCGCGGTGCCGTAGGTGGCGACGAGGCTGACCTGGTTGGCGGCCTCCAGTTGCCGGGCCGGCACCAGGTTGGGCACGGTGGCGTCCTTCGCAGGGCCCCAGAAGAGGGTGACCAGCTCGATGAGCAGCGTCGCCACGTACAGCCAGGCCAGGTTGCCCACCAGCGGGATGGAGGCGAACAGCGCGAAGCGCAGCACGTCGCCCACGACCATCGTCAGGCGCCGGTCCAGGCGGTCGGCCAGCGCCCCGGCCAGCGGGCCCAGCAGCGCCGCCGGGGCCAGCTGCAGCACCAGGACGGTGGACACCGCCACGCTCGTCTGGGTGGCGGTGCCGCCCGCCAGCTGCGACAGGCCCGCGGCCGTGCCCAGCTTGGCGAGCATCCCCAGCCAGTCGCCGAAGCTGGACAGCATCAGCGACAGCCACATCCGGCGGAAGTCGCGGTTGCCGCGCAGCAGGGCCCGCACGTCGTGGTCTGGGGCCGCCGCGGTGTCGCTCACGCCGTCAGGGTAGATGCCGGGACGGACGCTCCCCGCCCCCTCCGGCCGGGGTGTCCCCGGCCGGAGGGGCGGTGCGCGGCCCCGCTCGGCGGTGGCCCGCCGGGTCAGTCCGCGGTGACCGCCGACGCCTTCGCCGCGGTCTTCTTCGCCGCGGTCTTGCGGGGCGCCGCCTTCTTCGCGGTCGTCTTCTTCGCCGCCGCCTTCTTCTTCGGGGCCGGGCCCTTGGCGCGCTTCTCGGCCAGCAGCTCGGCGCCGCGCTCGGGCGTGATCGTCTCCGGGTCGTCGTCCTTGCGCAGGGTGGCGTTGGTCGTGCCGTCGGTGACGTACGGGCCGAAGCGGCCGTCCTTGACGACCATCGGCTCGCCCGACTCCGGGTCCTTGCCGAGCTCCTTCAGCGGCGGCTTGGCGACCTGCCCGCGCCGGGTCTTGGGCTGGGCGTAGATCGCCAGCGCCTCCTCCAGCGTGATCGTCAACAGCTGGTCCTCGCCCGCCAGGGAGCGGGAGTCGGTGCCCTTCTTCAGGTAGGGCCCGTAGCGGCCGTTCTGCGCGGTGATCTCGTCCCCGGACTCGGGGTCGGTGCCCACCACGCGCGGCAGGGACAGCAGCTGCAAGGCCTGCTCGAGGGTGACCGTCTCCACGGACATGTCCTTGAAGAGCGAGCTGGTGCGCGGCTTGGCCTTGGCGGTCTTCTTCGCGGCGCGCTTCTTCGGGGCGCCCTCGGCGGCCTCCGCCGCGGCGGGCGCGGGCGCGTCGTCCTCGACCAGCTCGGTGACGTAGGGCCCGTACCGGCCGGTGCGCGCCACGACGGTGCGCCCGGTCGCCGGGTCCTGGCCCAGCACGCGGTCGCCGTCGGACTGGGAGGTGAGCAGCTCGCGCGCCCTCTCCACCGTCATCTCGTCGGGGGCGATCTCCTCGGGCACGGACGCCTTGAGCAGCTCGCCGGTCTCGGGGTCCGGGCCCTCCAGGTAGGGGCCGTAGCGCCCCACCCGCAGCACGACGCCCTCACCGATGGGGACGGTGGAGATCTCGCGGGCGTCGATCTTGCCGAGGTCGTCGGCCAGGCCCTTGATGCCCTCCCGGGCGGGTGCGGCGGCGCCGTCGGCCCCGCCGGGGGCACCGCCACCGCCGGGTGCGTCGACGCCCGGGTCGCCGGGGCCGTCGGCGCCGAAGTAGAAGCGCGTGAGCCAGTCCACCCGCTCCGCCTCGCCGCGGCTGATCGCGTCGAGGTCGTTCTCCATGGAGGCGGTGAAGTCGTAGTCCACCAGCTGGGGGAAGTGCTCCTCCAGCAGCCGCGTGACCGCGAACGCCAGCCAGGTGGGCACCAGCGCGGAACCCTTGTAGCGCACGTACCCGCGGTCGACGATCGTGGAGATGATCGAGGCGAACGTGGAGGGGCGCCCGATCTCCTTCTCCTCCAGCGTCTTCACCAGGCTGGCCTCGGTGTAGCGCGGCGGCGGGGACGTCACGTGCCCGTCGGCGGCGAGGTCGCCGCCCGTCAGCGGCTGGCCCACCTGCACCGGCGGCAGCCGGCGGTCGGTGGCGTCGGCGTCGGCTTCGCGGGTCTCGTCGCGACCCTCCTCGTAGGCGGCGAGGAACCCGCGGAACGTGATGATCGTGCCGGAGGCGGAGAACTCGGCGTCGCGGCCGTCGGCGGAGGTGGCGCCCAGGCGCACCGTGGCGGTGGTGCCGCGCGCGTCGTGCATCTGCGAGGCGACGGTGCGCTTCCAGATGAGGTCGTACAGGCGGAAGTCGTCGCCGCGCAGTTCACCGGAGACCTGCGCGGGGGTGCGGAAGACCTCCCCGGCGGGGCGGATCGCCTCGTGCGCCTCCTGCGCGTTCTTCGTCTTCGAGGCGTACACGCGCGGGGAGTCCGGGACGTACTCCGGCCCGTACAGCTCCCGCGCCTGGCTGCGCGCCGCGTTCAGCGCCTGCGCCGACAGCTGGATGGAGTCGGTGCGCATGTAGGTGATGTAGCCGCGCTCGTACAGGCCCTGCGCCACGCGCATCGCCTGCCGCGCGTTCAGGCGCAGCTTGCGGGAGGCCTCCTGCTGCAGCGAGGAGGTGATGAACGGCGCCGCGGGGCGGCGGCTGTACGGCTTCTCCTCGACGCTGCGCACCGCGAACGCGGCGTCGTCCAGCGCGCGCGCCAGGGACTCGGCGGCGGCGACGTCGAGGTGGGCCACGCCGTCGCGCACGGCGGCGGGCTTGAGCTGCCCGGAGTCGTCGAAGTCGCGGCCGGCGGCGACGCGGCGGCCGTCGAGGGCGACCAGGCGCGCTCCGAACGCGCTCTCCTCGCCACCGGGCGTGAACCGGCCGGTGACGTCGGCGTACCCGGCGGCGCGGAACGCCATGCGCTCGCGCTCGCGCTCGACGCACAGGCGCGTGGCGACGGACTGCACGCGGCCCGCCGACAGCTTCGGGCGGATCTTGCGCCACAGCACCGGGGACAGCTCGTAGCCGTAGATGCGGTCCAGGATGCGGCGGGTCTCCTGGGCGTCGACGAGCCGGTCGTCGATGTCGCGCAGCTCCTGCGAGGCCTGCTGGATCGCCTCGCGGGTGATCTCCCCGAAGACCATCCGCCGGTACGGCACGCGCGGTTCCAGCGCTTGCACCAGGTGCCAGGCGATGGCCTCGCCCTCGCGGTCGCGGTCGGTGGCGAGGATGAGCTCGTCGGCCTCCTTCAGGGCGCGCTTGAGCTCGGCGACCTTCTTCTTCTTGTCGTCGTCGACGACGTAGTACGGCTCGAAGCCGTTCTCGACGTCCACGGCGAACTTGCCGAACGAGCCCTTCTTGACGTCCTCGGGCAGCTGGGAGGGCTGGGGCAGGTCCCGGATGTGGCCGTAGCTGGCCTCCACCTGGTAGCCGGGGCCGAGGTACGTCGAGATCTTGTCGATCTTGCTGGCCGACTCCACGATCACCAGACGGCGCAGCCCGTCACCGGTCCCCGCCGCCTTCGACTTCCCCGCCACTGGTCCTGCCTCTCCACGTCGATCCCGTCGCGGTCGGTGACCGCCGTGGCGCGTCCGCTCGGCTCCCGGCCGGCGCGCACCCGCCCCGCACTGTCGCACGCGGAGCTCCTTCAATGTGTCACGGGCGGCACAGCGGTGCGCAACCGGCGCCGCGCCGTCCCGTGGACACCGCGGCGCCCCACCCCGCGGTGATCAAGGAAGTTGCAACTTCCTTGATCACCGAGGGCTGTGGGGGCGGGCGCCGCGGGGGGTCAGGCGCCGCCGGAGCGCAGGCGGTCCAGCCAGTCCTGGGCCTCGGCGAACGCGGCGTCGGTGGGCCCGGAGCCGGTGACCGCCCGGCCGCCGTCGGCGCGCGGGTAGCTGCCGACGAACCGCACCTGCTCGCACACGCGGTGCAGGCCCATGAGGGCCTCGCCGACGCGGGCGTCGGCGAGGTGGCCGTCGCAGTCGATGGAGAAGCAGTAGCGGCCCAGGGCGTCACCGGCGGGGCGGGACTCGATGCGGGTGAGGTTGATGCCGCGCGTGACGAACTGCTCCAGCGCCTCGACGAGCGCGCCGGGGCGCTCCTCGCGCAGGAACAGCACCAGCGACGTCTTGTCGTTCCCGGTGCGCTCGGGCACGGCCCCGGGGCGGGACAGGAGCACGAAGCGGGTCTGGGCGCCGGTGCGGTCCTCGATGCGCTCGGCGAGCACGTCCAGGCCGAAGCGCCGCGCGGCGAACGGCGCGCACACGGCGCCCTCGAAGCCGGCGGCGGGCCCGCCGTCGCGCTCGGCGGCCAGGGCCTCGGCGGAGGCGGCGGTGGAGGTGGCGGGCACGTAGGCGACGCCCGGCAGCTCGCGGTGCAGCCAGTGGCGGACCTGCGCGTAGGCGTGCGAGTGGGTGCTGACGCGCCGCACGTCGCCCAGGGCGGTGCCCGGCCGCGCCGCCAGGACGAAGGAGACGGGCAGCACGACCTCGGCGACCACCACGAGCGGTTCCCCGACCGCGAGGCCGTCGAGGGTGGCGGGCACGCCGCCCTCGACGGAGTTCTCGATGGGCACGCAGCCGACGTCGGCGGTGCCGTCGCGCACGGCTTCGATGGTGGCGTCGACGCTGGGCATCGCCTCGGCGGGCGCGTCGGGGACGACGGTGCGCAGGGCGGCCTCGGAGAAGGTGCCGACGGGGCCGAAGAACGCGTAGCGGGGCACGAGGGGGAACCGTATCCCCCCGGTGCGCCCGCATCCCCCCGGTGCGCCCGCCTCCGTGCGCTGCGCCGGCCGGTGCGCGGGGCGGCACCCCGCGCACCGGTCGGGGCAGCGAGCCGGTCAGCCGTGCCGGCGCGTCAGCTGGCCTGGCGCAGCCGGCCCCGGTCGGAGCGGGCGGCCCAGATCTGCTCGCGCTGGTCCTCGGTGAGCCCGCCCCACACGCCGTAGACCTCGCGGTGGCTCAGGACGTGATCGCGGCACTGGCGCAGCACGGGGCACTCGGCGCACACGGCCAGCGCGGCGGCGTCGCGGTGCTGGCGGGCGGCCCCCCGTTCGAGCTCGGGGTGGAAGAACAGCTCGGGGTCGGCGTCGCGGCACGAGCCCCGCAGCTGCCACTCCCAGGCGTCCACGGTGGGACGAAGGTTGTGCGTCGTCTGGCTCACGGTTCCCCCCTCAGGTGCACGGTCGGTCTTGCTGAGCCGTCTTGCCCCTGGGGCACCAGACCTAAACGCTACGGAGTTATTCGATCACCCTGAGTTAGAGGATTCGGTCGGGCGCCGCTCCTCCACCTCACGCGCCGGCACCCCCACCCACCGGGCCAGCGCCACCAGCGCCAGGAGCGCCCACCACAGGTCCCCGCTCTGCACCGCCCGCGCCAGCGGCACCGGCACGCTGCGCTCGGCCAGCAGGTTCGCCCCCCACCACGGCCACGCCACGAACAGCAGCGCGGCGCCCACCACCGCCACCACCGCGCGCCGGCGCTCGCGACCGTCGCCGAGCACCGCGCCCAGCACGAGGACGCCCCACACGAAGTGGTGCAGCCACGACACCGGGGACAGCAGCAGCGCCACCACCCCGCACGCCGCGACCTCGCCCACCAGCGAACCGCGCCGGTGCAGCCGCCGCGCCACCGCGAGGCCCAGCGCCGCCGCCGTCCCGGCCAGCAGCACCCACAGCAGCGTCGTCACCGCCTCCGGCAGGTACAGGCGCAGCAGGAAGCCGCGCACCGACTGGTTCGAGGAGCCCGCGTTGGGGCCCAGCCGCTCGGGGTCCAGCAGCGCGGACGTCCAGAACTCCAGCGACGCCTCCGGCGCCAGCAGGAACGTCGCCACCGTCACCCCCGCCGCGGCGAGCACGGCGTTGCGCAGTTCCCGCCACTGCCGGGTCAGCGCGAAGTGGATCAGGAACACCCCCGGCGTCAGCTTGACCGCCACCGCGACGCCCACCAGGGCCCCGCGCGGCCAGCGCACCCGGTACCGCCCCAGCCGCACCCCGTCGTGCCCGCGCACCACGTCCAGCAGGCACAGCGACACCAGCACCAGGTTCACCTGCCCGAAGCGCAGGTTCTCCCCCACCGGGGAGATCCACACGCACGCCCCCGCCAGCACGCCCTGCACCAGCGGCGCCCAGCGCCCGGCGCGGGCCAGCAGCGGGGCGAACGCCAGGCCCACCACCAGCCACAGCAGCGCCAGCTGCACGCCCGTCCACACCCAGCCCGCCGCGCCCCACGGCAGCAGGGCCAGCGGGACGGCCAGCACGGCCGAGAACGTGGGGTAGGTGAACGGCAGCAGCTGCGGGGACTCGGTGAGGAACTCGTACACCGGCCGGCCCAGCAGCAGGCTGCGGCCGGCCTCCCGGTACACCTCCAGGTCCACCTGCCACTGGTCGTCCGGGTACGCCACGAGGTAGCGGTGCACCACCGGCGCCGCGGCGGCCGCCAGCACCAGCACGCCCAGCAGCACCGGCAGCAGCGCCGACCGCGCGGACGAGCGCCCGGGCGAGCCGGTCCCGCCGTCCCGCCCGCGCGCCCCCGACGCCCCGGGCGCACCCGGCGTCCCCGACCCTCCGTCCACGACCACCCGCCGATCCTCCCCCAGACCCGCACCCGCTCCGTCACGTGCGGTGCACGGGCGCCACCTAGCCTTGACGGGTGCCGTCCCGCCCCCGCGCCGCCCGACGCCCCGCGAGCCCGACGGTGGTGGTCCGCGCGGCGCTGACCGCGCTGGCCGCCCTGGCGCTGCTGCTGGGGGCCGCGCCCGCACCCGCCCGGGCCACGGCCCCGACCCCGACCCCGGGCACGACCCCGGGTGCGGTCGAGGGCGGGAGCACCTCCCCCCTGGTGCTCGTCGGCTTCAGCGGCGTGCGCTGGTCGGACGTGTCCGAGGAGGCCACGCCCGCGCTGGCGGACATGAGCAGCGGCGCCCTGGGCACCGTCGCGGTGCGCAGCGTGTTCACCGCGGCCTGCCCCGCCGACGGCTGGCTGGCGCTGTCCGCGGGCCGGCGCGCCACGGACTTCGCCGGCACCTCCGCCGAGCACGTCAACGCCCCCTGCGCGCCGCTCGCCGAGGTCGACGACGGCGTGCAGCCGGACTTCGCCGAGTACCGCGAGATCGCCGCCGCCGGTTCCTTCGGCGCGCAGCCGGGCCTGCTGGGCGACGCCCTGGCCGCGGCCGGCACCCGCGCCGTGGCGATCGGGCCGGGCGCCGGCGTGGCGCTGGCCACCTCCACCGGCGAGGTGCCCGCGTACGTGAGCGGCACCGAGGCCGGCACCCCCGCCGCCGTCGGCGGGTACGTGCAGGACGCGCTGGAGTCGGGGGCCGGGGTCGTCGTCGTCGACGCCGGGGTGGTGCGCGACCCGGCGGACCTGCCCGGGCGGGAGGAGCCGCCGGCCACCTCGCGCGCCGAGCAGGTCGCCGCCGTGGACGCCGTGGTCGGCGCCGTGCAGGAGGCGGTGGCCGCCTCCACCGGCGCCGGGAGCACGACCCTGTTCACGGCCTCGATCGCCGACGCCGGCAGGACGGCGCACCTGCAGTTCGCCGCCGCCACCGGCCCGCAGCCCGGCGGCGGGGACTACGAGGGCCTGCTCGTCAGCCGCTCCACCCGCCAGGTCGGCATCGTGCAGACCACCGACGTGCCCCCCACCGTCCTGGCCCTGGCGCTGGGCGACGACCACGGCGTCACCGGGCTGGTGGGGGCGCCGATCACCTCCACGAGGGCCGGCACGAGCGTGGCCGAGCGGGTGGAGAAGGTCCGCGACCTGGACCAGGCCGCCCAGGCCGTGCAGCCGCTGGTGGCGCCGTTCTTCACCGCCTGGGGGGCCTCGCAGATCGTCCTGTACGCGGTGGCGACGCTCGCGCTGCGCCGCGCGTGGGGCGGTCCGCGCGGGCGGCGACGGGTGCTGGCGTGGTTGCGCACCCTGGCCGTGGTGTACGGGGCGGTCTGCGCCTCGACGTTCCTGGCGAACACGATCCCCTGGTGGCGCTACGGCGACTCCACGGGCGACCACCTCCTGGCGGTGACCGGCGCGGTCGCCCTGTACGTGGCGGCGATCACGGCGGTGGCGCTGCTGGGGCCGTGGCGGCGGCACCCGCTGGGCCCGCTGGGGGTCGTCGGCGCGATCACCGCGGGGGTGCTCGCGGTGGACGCGGCGACCGGCTCGCGCCTGATCACCTCCAGCCTCAACGGGCTGCAACCGGTGGTCGCGGGCCGCTTCTACGGCCTGGGCAACCAGCAGTTCGCGCTGTTCGCGACGGGTGCGCTGCTGTTCACGACCGCGGTGGCCGACCGCCTGCTGCTGTCCGGGCGCCGGCGCGCGGCGGCGCTGGCCGTGGCGGGCCTGGGGCTGGTGGCCGTCTACGTCGACGGCGTCCTGGGCAGCGACTTCGGCGGGCCGCCGGCGATGGTCCCGGCGTTCGGGCTGTTCGCGCTCATGGTGGCGGGGGTGCGGGTGACGTGGCGGCGGGTGCTGCTGCTGCTGGCCGGGACGCTGCTGGTGCTGGCGGCGATCTCCCTGGCCGACTGGCTGCGGCCGGTGGACCAGCAGACGCACCTGGGGCGGTTCGTGCAGACCCTGCTGGACGGCGGGGCCTGGCAGGTCGTGGAGCGCAAGCTCGCGCAGAACCTGCGGATCCTCGTGGGCAACTGGATCCTCAGCGCGGTCCTGGCGCTGGCCGCGGCGTTCATCGCGTTCGTGCTGGTGCGCCCGCGGGTGCTGGGCGTGCCGGTGCTGCAGCGCACCTACGACCGGCACCCGGCGCTGCGGCCGGGGTGCGTGGCGCTGCTCGTCCTGCTGGGCATCGGCTTCGCCGTCAACGACTCCGGGGCCGCGGTGCCGGCGGTGGGGGCGATGCTGGCCGTGCCGCTGCTGATCGCCACCTGCACTCGGACGATGGAGACGCTCGGGAGCGGTGCCACCTCCCGCGAGCGCACCCCCGCCCCCCGCTGACCCCGCCCACCCCCCCGGGGGGGGGGGGGGGGGGGGGGGGGGGGGGGGGGCGGGGCGGGGGGGGGGGGGGGGGGGGGGGGGGGGGGGGGGGGGGGGGGGGGGGGGGGGGGGGGGGGGGGGGGGGGGGGGGGGGGGGGGGGGGGGGGGGGGGGGGGGGGGGGG
>NZ_JBJLSE010000067.1:0-21974 GCF_050871845.1 Kineococcus arenarius subsp. arenarius | reverse complement strand
GAGCGGGGGCGGGGGAGGGGTGGGGTGTTCCGGGAGCTGAACCGGATCAGTACGATCGCCGCGACGACGAGGAGGTCCTTCAGTGCCCGGAACGAACGAACCGCCCCAGCTGGGCGTGGCCGTCGTCGGCCACTCCTTCATGGGTGCCGTCCACTCCCACGCGTGGCGCAGCGTCGACCACGTCGGCGAGCCCCGCTTCCGCACCCGCCGCGTGGCGCTGGCCGGCCGCGACGCCGGCCGCGCCACCGCCGCGGCCCGCCAGTTCGGCTGGGAGGAGGGCGTGGACGACTGGCGCGCCCTGCTCGAGCGCGACGACGTCCACGTGATCGACGTGCTCACCCCCGGCGACAGCCACGCCGAGATCGCCATCGCCGCCCTGGAGGCGGGCAAGCACGTCATCTGCGAGAAGCCGCTGGCGAAGACCGTCGAGGAGGCCGAGCGGATGACCGCGGCCGCCGAGGCGGCCTCGGCGCGCGGCGTGCGCAGCATGGTGGCCTTCAACTACCGCAAGGTCCCCGCCATCGGGCTGGCGCAGCAGCTGGTCGCGGCCGGGCGTCTCGGCGAGGTCCGCCAGGTGCGCGCGCTGTACCTGCAGGACTGGATCGTCGACCCCGAGTTCCCGCTGACGTGGCGCCTGCAGAAGGACCGCTCCGGCGCCGGCGCGCTGGGCGACATCGGCTCGCACATCGTCGACGCCGCGCAGTTCATCACCGGCCAGAAGCTGGTGGGCGTCAACGGCACCCTGGAGACGTTCGTCAAGACCCGCCCGCTGGAGGCGGCCCGCACCGGGCAGAACACCGGCCTGGGCGCGCAGGCGTCCGCCGAGCGCGGCGAGGTCACCGTGGACGATGCGGCGGTGTTCTTCGGCCGCGGCGACGGCGGTGCGCTGATGACGTTCGAGGCGACCCGCATGGCGCTGGGCCGCAAGAACGGCATGCGCATCGAGGTCAACGGCTCGCGCGGGTCGGTCGCGTTCGACTTCGAGTCGATGAACGAGCTGTGGTTCTTCGACGGCGACCTGCCCGACGCCGAGAACGGCTTCCGGCGGATCCTGGCGACCGAGCCGGAGCACCCGGGCGTGTCGAACTGGTGGCCGGCCGGGCACGGCCTGGGCTACGACCACCCGTTCGTGCACGAGCTGCAGGAGTTCCTGGGCGCGATCGCCGACGAGCGCGACCCGTCGCCGTCCTTCGCCGACGGCCTGCAGGTGCAGAAGGTGCTCGAAGCCGTGCAGCGCAGCGCCGAGAACGCCTCCGCCTACACCGAGATCTGAGGAGCCGACGATGCCACGCCCCGTGACCCTGTTCACCGGCCAGTGGGCCGACCTGCCCTTCGAGGAGGTGTGCCGGCTCGCCTCCGAGTGGGGGTTCGACGGCCTGGAGATCGCCACCTGGGGCGACCACCTGGACTCCGCCCGCGGTGCGCGCGACGACGACTACGTCGCCGAGAAGAAGGCGGTCCTGGAGAGGTACGGCCTGGGGGTGTGGACGATCTCGTGCCACCTGACCGGCCAGGCCGTGTGCGACCTCATCGACGAGCGCCACAAGGACATCGTGTCCGAGCAGGTGTGGGGCGACGGCGACCCCGAGGGCGTGCGGCAGCGCGCCGCGGAGTACGTCAAGGACACCGCGCGCACCGCCGCCAAGCTCGGCGTGAAGACCGTCACCGGCTTCACCGGTTCCTCCATCTGGCACACGGTGGCGATGTTCCCGCCCACCCCCGACGCGATGGTGGAGCGCGGCTACCAGGACTTCGCCGACCGCTGGAACCCCATCCTCGACGTCTTCGACGAGGTGGGGGTGCGGTTCGCCCACGAGGTGCACCCGTCCGAGATCGCCTACGACTACTGGACGACGAAGCGCGCGCTGGAGGCCATCGGGCACCGCGAGGCGTTCGGGCTGAACTTCGACCCCAGCCACTTCGTGTGGCAGGACCTGGACACGGTCGGGTTCCTGCGCGACTTCGCCGACCGGATCTACCACGTGCACTGCAAGGACTCCAAGAAGCAGCTCGACGGGCGCGCCGGCCGCCTGGGCTCGCACCTGCCGTGGGCGGACTCCCGGCGCGGCTGGGACTTCGTCTCCGTCGGGCACGGCGACGTGCCGTGGGAGGCGATCTTCCGCCAGCTCAACCAGATCGGCTACCAGGGCCCCACGAGCGTGGAGTGGGAGGACGCCGGGGTGGACCGCCTGCGCGGCGCGCCCGACGCGCTGGCGTTCGTGCGCCGCCTCGGTGAGCTCATCCAGCCGCCGGCCGCGGCGTTCGACGCCGCGTTCAGCTCCAAGGGCTGATCCGGCACCCGATCGGGTGCCGCCCGTTCAAGGCGGCCCACCCGCCGGCCGATCCCCGACCCGGTGCGCCGAACAGCGGCGCACCGGGCACGGTGGCACCGTCGGGAGGTGGTCACCCTGCGCCGCACGGACCGCCTCGTCACGCCGGTCGGTGAACCCGCCGTCCTCGCACGCCGCCCGTGGCTGCGGTGGGCGCTCTTCACCGCCCTGACGGCGCTCGCCGTCCTCGTCGGCTCCGCCGCCAAGTTCAGCAGCACCGTGCCGGTGCTCTCCCCGGTGCCCGCCGTCGCCGTGCTCTGGCTGGCCGGCTCGCCCGGCCCGCGCCGGCGCGCGCTCGACGGCTGCACGCTCGTCGTCGTCGCGGCGCTCGTGCTGCACGCCACCGAGCCGGCGCCGCTGGCCTCCCTGCTGCGGGCGCTCGCCATCGCCCTCCAGGGCCTGGCCAGCGCGTGGGCGTACCGGCTGCTGCGCCCCGCGGGGCTGGAGCTGCGCACCGCCCGGGACCTGCTGGTCCTCGCCGCGGGCACCGGCCCCGGGGCGGCGGCCTCCGTCCCCCTCGCACTGGCGGCCTCGGCGGTCGCCGGACCCCTGACCGCGGCGACCGCTCCGCAGTGGCTGCTGCACGGCTCCGTCAGCGCCTTCGTCGTGGTGGCCGCGGTCCTGCAGGCCGGCGGCGGCCCCGCCGGCGAGCGCCGGCACGCCTCGACGCCCGAGCGCTGCGGCGTCCTGGCGGCCTTCGCGCTGACCTACGCGCTGACGTTCTGGGTGCTGCCGGACCTGGCGGCATCGTTCGCGCTGCTGCCCGTGGCGGTGTGGGCCGCGCTGCGCGAGTCCCTGCGTGCGGTGACGGCCCACCTCGTCCTGCTCGCCACCGGGGTCGTCGTGGCCGTCCGCGCCGAGCACCACCCGTGGCGCGAGCTGCCCCTCGACGTGGAGGTCGTCCTCGCCGAGGCGTTCCTCGGCGTGCTGGCGCTCACCACGCTGGCCCTGGCCCTGTCCCGGGCCGACGGGGAGCGCAGCGCGCGGCGGGCGCAGGAGCAGGCCGACCTGCTGACGGCGGTGTTCTCCTCCAGCAGCGACGCGGTGGCGGTCGTGGACGCGCGCGGGAACCTGCTGCTGCGCAACGCGGCGGCCGACGGCCTGTTCGGCGCCCTGGACGTGCCCGGGATGGCCGGCCCCGGCTCCGAGCACGGCTTCTTCAGGTGCGACGGCACGCGGTTCGCCCACGAGGACCTGCCGATCGTGCGGGCCCTGCGCGGGCACGACGTCGACGCCGTGGAGGGGCGCCTGGTGACGCCGGCCCACCCGGCCGGTCGCACGGTCAGCGTGAGCGCCCGGCCGCTGGCCGTGGCGCCGGGGGCGCCGTGGAGCGGCGGGGCCGTCGCGGCCCTGCACGACGTGACCGAGGTGCGCGCGGCGGCCGACGAGGTGGCCCGCGCCCACGACCTGTTCGAGAGCGTCCTGGACGCCGCGACCGAGCACGCGATCGTGGCCTGCGACCCGCACGGCACCATCACCGTGTTCAACGAGGGCGCCGAGCGCATGCTCGGCTGGTCGGAACGGGAGGTGCTGGGCCGCCCCGTGCTGTACCTGCACGACCCGGCCGGGCTGCAGGAGGTCGCCGACCAGCTGGGGGTGCGCGGACCCGCGGACTTCTTCACGGGCGACGTCGGCGGGCGACCGATGACCTTCCGCACCCGCTACCGGCACCGCGACGGCGGCCTGGTGCCGGTCAGCGTGACGAGCGCCGCCATGACGGACGGCGGTCGCGTCACGGGCTACACCACCCTGGCCACCGACATCACCGCCCAGCTCGCGGCCGAGGAGCGCCTGACCCACCAGGCGCTGCACGACGCCCTGACCGGCCTGCCGAACCGGACGCTGCTGGAGGAGCGCCTGGAGGGGGCGGTCACCCGCGCGGCCCGCGACGGCGGGTGCGTCGGCGTGCTCTACCTGGACCTCGACGGGTTCAAGGCCGTCAACGACACCGCCGGTCACGAGGCCGGTGACGCGCTGCTGCGCCGGGTCGCGCAGCTGCTGAGCGGCTGCGTGCGCCCGGGCGACACGGTCGCGCGCCTGGGCGGGGACGAGTTCGCGGTGCTGTGCCCCGGGCCGGTGCGGGAGGCGGACCTCGTCGCCGTCGGGGAGCGCTTCCTGGACCGGCTGCGCTCGCCGGTCCGGCTGCGCACGACGGGCGCGAGCCTGGACGCCGTGGTGGGCGCGAGCATCGGCGTGAGCACCGGCGACGGGGCGTCGACGGTGCGTGCGCTGCTGCACGAGGCGGACACGGCCATGTACGGGGCCAAGCGCGCCGGCAAGGGCCGGGTGCGCGTGCACGGCCGTGCGCGGGGGCGCGCGGGTGGACCGGCGCCCGCGGTGGACGGCGGTCGCGTGCACGGCCGGTGACATCGCCGTGCAGCACCTGTGGCCTGGGTCACAGGCGTCTCGTGGAGATCCTGTGACCTGGTTGGGTCGAGGTCATGACGACGTCCCCCCGCCGCCAGCGCACCGCCCTGTCCGCCACCCTCACCGCGGCCGCCCTGGCCGCCGCGGCCCTCTGCAGCGCCGCCCCCGCCTCCGCGCACGAGCTGCTGCCCACCGCCCCTGCGCCCCTCGACCCGGGCGTGCAGCTGGTCCTGGACCGCACCAACGCCGCCCGCGCCGCCGCCGGGTGCGCCCCGCTGGACGTGGCCGAGGCCATGACCGACACCGCCGCCGCGCACAGCGCCGAGATGGCCGGCGTCGGCCGCATGAGCCACGTCGGCGCCGACGGGAGCACCCCCCGCACCCGCCTGGCCGCCCACGGCGTGCTGCCCCGCCGCACCGCCGAGAACGTCGCGTACGGCTACGACGCCGCCTCCGTCGTCGACGCCTGGCTGGCCAGCCCCGGGCACCGCGCGAACATCCTCGACTGCCGGCTGACCCTGGTCGGCGTCGCCGAGGCCGCCGGCCCGGCGGGCCCCTACTGGACGCAGGTCCTCGCCGGCTACTGAGCCACCCCCACCCGTTCCTCCCCGCGCCCGGCGCCGGGGCGCGCGACACGTCCCAGCGCGCGCCCCGCCGCCGGGCGCGGCATCCTGCACGGGCGGGTGAGCGACCGGGGAACCGGCCGCCGACGAGGTGCGTCGGACCGGAGGCGCATCGAGCGCAGCAGCCGGGGAGGACGGGCCGTGTCGGGAGCACCGTGGCAGGACCACGCCGCCGCGCAGCCCACCACCCGCGCCCTGCAGGGGCTCTGCGCCGTGCTGGGCGTGGTGCTGGTGGTCCTCGTGGCGCTGCTGGCGCTGCGCACCCTGGGCGGTGCCGGGCAGCCGGCCCTCGGCGCGGACGTCGTGGGCGTCGCCGCGCCGAGCACCCCCGCAGCCCCCACCACCGCACCGGCCGGTTCCGGCGCCGGCCTCGCGGGCGCGCGCGCCGAGGCGGACGAGCGGGCCCTGGCGACGCTGGAGGAGCTGCGCGCGCAGGGCCTGGCCGAGCACCCGCCCCAGGGGCAGTGGGTGGCGCAGCTGGCCGCCAAGAGCGTGGGCACCACCGACCCCGTGCAGACCGCCGCCAACGGCAGCAGCACCTTCTACGCCACCGACATCCTCGAGCAGACCCGCCGGATCGCCTCCCGCACCGCCGGTGGCGACGTCTTCGTGCTGGCCAGCACCGACTTCGCCCCCGGCACCGTCGACGCGCGCGGCAACCCGTACTGGACGACGTTCGCCACCGGCCCGTTCGCCGACGCCGACGACGTGCGCACCTGGTGCGACAGCGTCTTCGCCGCCGTCCCCGCGCGAGAGCGCGTCAACGCCTGCTTCCCCGAGCAGCTGCTCCCGCCGTCCTGACCGCCCCCGCCGTCCCGCCCCCGGAGCGCGGGGTCCTCAGAGGCTGAGGCTGGGGTGCAGCTCGGCCACGGTCCAGGTGCGGCGGCGGTGGCACGCCAGGACCGTCACCGCCAGACCCAGCACGCCGAAGGCCACCAGCACCGCGGCGTCCAGCAGCACCGCACCGACGGGGCCGGCGCCGATCAGGTGGCGCAGGCCGTCCGTGGCGTACGTCATCGGCAGGTACGGGTGGACGGCGCGGAAGAACGCCGGTGACGTCTCGACCGGGTAGGTGCCGCCCGCCGAGGTCAGCTGCAGCACCAGCAGCACGAGGGCGACCAGCCGCCCCGCCCCGCCCAGCAGGGCGACCACCGCCTGGTGCAGCGCGGTGAACGAGACCGCCACCAGCACCGTGAACGCCACGGTCACCAGCGGCGAGGGGGACTCGACGCCCACCGCGACCAGCAGCACCGCCATCAGCAGCACCGCCTGCAGCACGCCCAGCACCACGCCCGGCACGAGCCCGGCGACGGCGGTGCGCAGCGAACCGGCGGTGGAGGCCAGCGCCCGCGCCGACACCGCCCGCAGCACCATGTACGTGACCATGCCGCCCACCCACAGGGAGATCGGCACGAACAGCGGCGCCAGGCCGTCGCTGTAGTGGGCGACCGCGTGGGCGCGGGCCCGCTCCGCCTCGACCGGGTCGGCGACGACACCGGCGCGCTCGGCGGCGTCCGCCGCGTCGTAGGAGGGGGCCTGCGCCTGCCCGTCGGCCAGCTGCCCGGCCAGGTCCCCGGCACCCTCGGCCAGCTGCCCGGTGCCGGCCGCGAGGTCCCCGGCGCCGGTGCGCGCCTGCGAGGTGCCGCCCAGCAGGGCGCTCGCGCCCTCGTCGACGCGCGCGGCGCCGCCGGCCAGCGCCGCGGCGCCGTCGGCGGCGGTGCGGGCGCCTTCGGCCAGCTGGCCGGTCCCGCCGGCCAGCGCGGCGGCGCCGTCGGCGGCGCCGGCCACGCCCCGCTGCAGGGCGGGGGCGGCCTCGGCCAGGGAGCGGGCGCCGCCGGCCACGGACGCGGCCCCCGCGGACAGCTCCTGTGCGCCCGCGGCCAGGGCGTCCACCTGCTCCTCGACCCGCTGGGCGGCGCCTGCCAGGTCGGTGCCGGCCAGGGCGTCGCGCAGCTCCTCCAGGCGCCGGGCGGCCTCGGCCAGCTCGGTGTCCTGCGGGTTCGCCTCCGCCAGGTCCCGGGCCCGCTGCACCAGCTCGTCCAGGGCGGGCAGGGCCTCCTCGGCGGCGGCGCCCAGCTCGCCGACGCCGTCGGCCGCCGCGGCGGCCTGCGCGGTGGCTGCGGCGACCTGCTCGGCGCCCGCGGCGACGCCCTGCGCCCCCTCGGCCAGCCGGGCGGTCTGCGCGGGCAGGTCCGCGGTGGCGGTGCGCAGCTCCTCCAGCCCGCTGCTCAGCGCCGCGGCGCCCGAGGCGGCCCCGTCGGCACCGGTGGCCAGGGTCGCGGTGCCGCCGGCGAGGTCGTCGGCGCCCGCGCGCAGCGCCCCGGTGCCGTCGACGAGCTCGGCCGTGCCGGAGCCGAGGTCCCCCAGCCCCACGACGAGCCGGGCGGCCCCGTCGCCGGCCTCGCGGGCACCCGCGGCGAGCTGCTCGGCACCGTCGGCCGCCTCGCCCAGGGAGTCGTGGATCGAGGTGAACGCGACGTACACGTTCTCCAGGTGGTCCTGCGTGGCACCGGTGGCGACCTGCGTGCGCACCGAGGTCGCCACGGTGTTCGCGACCTGCCCGACGATGTAGTTCTCGGCGTCGTCGGTGGTCACGCTCAGGCGCGCCTGCCGCGGGTCGTCGCCGCCGGCGGAGGCCAGCGCGGCGGAGAAGTCCTCCGGCACCCGTAGGACGGCGGCGTAGGTGCCGTCCTGAAGGCCCCGCTCGGCCTCGGCCTCGGTGGCCTCCTCCCAGGTGAAGCCGGCGTCGGCGCCGGGCCCGGTGAGCGTCTCGACGAGGTCGCCCCCGGCGTCCAGGGTGCGCTCGGCGCCGTCGGCGCCGGTCACGGCCACCGCCTCGTCGGCGTCGACGACGGCGGCCCGCAGGTTCCCCAGCTCCCCGACCGGGTCGTGGTTGGCGGACAGGTACAGCCCGCCGTAGAGCAGCGGCACCACCACCACGGTGAGCAGCGCCAGGCGGGTGATGACCGCGCGGCGGAAGCGGGCCAGCTCCAGGCCGGGCAGGGAGAAGCGGGGGCTGCGGCGCGCAGGGCTCATCGGGGGTCCCGGAGGTCGAGGAGGACGGTGTCGGCGTCGGCACCGCGGGGCAGGTCGGGGTCGTCGGTGCAGCTGGCCACGACGGTGAGCGGTGCGGCGGAGGTGCGGCGCAGGGCGGTCAGCGCCGCCCAGGCGCGGCGGCGGTCCTCCACGCGGCGCAGGGAGTCCACGTCGTCGACGACGAGCACGTCGGGGCGCCCCACCAGCGCCAGCACCACGCCCAGCGCCATCCGCTCCAGCGGGTCCACGTCGCTGACGAACTCGCGCCGGTGCAGGCCCGGCGCGGCGGCCCCCGGCACGGCCCCCGGCGCAGCGGGGACGTCGAAGGTGCGCTCGACGCGGTCCAGCAGCTCGTCGACCCGGCCGCGCCCGGTCCACGGGCGCCACCACGGCTGGTGCAGCACGAGGCGCTCGGCGACGTGCTGCTCGACGGTGAGGGCGTCGTCGAGGTCGTTGACGCCGCGGACCTCGGCCAGGGCGGCGCGCCGGCGCACCGCCCTGGCCTGCGCGGGCAGGTCGTGGCCCAGGACGCGCAGCGTGCCGGAGGTGGGGCGCATCCGGCCCGCCAGGGTCAGCAGCAGCGACGTCTTGCCGCTGCCGGCGCGGCCGCGCACCACGAGCATCGAGCCGACGGGCACGTCGACGTCCACGCCGGTGAGGACGTCGCGGCCGCCGCTGCGCAGGGTCAGGTCCCGCGCGCGCACGGCCAGCTCCACGTGGCGGCCGGTCACCGCACGTCCCCGGCCCGGGGCGCAGCGGCGGCCCGGGGGGTGGAGAACGCCTCCAGCACGGCGGTGACCAGGCGCACCTCGAAGGCGCGCCCGTCCTCGCCGCCCGCGGCCCCGGGGGCGGTGGCGCCCTCGTGGGCGGCCAGGACGGCGCGGGCCAGCTCGTCGCCGCCGGTGGTGCCGACCCGGCCGGTGCGGGTCAGCCCCTCGGACAGCAGCGGGACCAGCTGCGCCAGCAGCTCCTCGCGCGCGCCGGTGAGCACCCGCGCGGCCGCGGGGTTGCGCAGCGCCTGGGCGGAGAACTCCGCGCGCACGGTGAGCCACTGCCGGTCCACCGGCAGCAGGTCCAGGACGCGGGCGACGAGGTCCGGCAGGGCGGTGGGCCCGTCCGCGGCCCCGTCGCAGGGGGGCAGGTGCGAGCGCACGTGCTCCAGCACGCGCCCGGCCCGCTGGGCGTAGAGGGCGGCGACGACCTCGTCCATGCTGGTGAAGTTGGAGTAGAAGGCGCCGCGGGTGAAGCCGGCGCGCTCGCAGACGCCCTCCACGCTGCTGCGGGCCAGGCCCTGCTCGGCGAGCAGCTCCAGGGCGGCGGCCAGCAGCCGGGTGCGGGTCTGCTCGCGGCGGCGGGTGGTGCGCGGGCCCCCGGTGCGCGGCGGGGGAGCCGGCGGGGACGCGGGGGTGGGCGGCACGCGGGAAGGGTAGCGCGCCGTGGATGCGATCCGTATCGGATGCGCACTGCATCCGATGCGCGGCGGATCGGCGCGGGTCGCACCGATGCGACCGGACCACCCCCGTGGGCTGCTTAGGGTGTTCGCGGGGTTGCGCGGCGTGCGCCGTGCGCAGTGAGCGGGGGACGAGGACGTGCACGAACGGCAGGACCGGCCGGCGCAGCAGGACACCGCGGGGAACCGCCGGCGCGGGCCCCGGGGCCGTACCCGCCTCCTGGTCGGCCTCGGTGCCGGTGCGGCCGTCCTCGCCGGCGGCTACGCCACCGCCGCCCTCGCCCTGGGCGGCCAGGCGCCCCGGGGCACCACCGTCCTGGGCGCCGACGTCGGCGGCCTGGACCGCGCCGGCGTCGAGCGCGCCCTGGCCGGCCCGGCCGCCGCCGTGCAGGCGCAGCCCGTCGCCGTGCGCGTCACCAGCCCCGCCGGCGACGTCGACGGCACCGTCGAGGCCCCCACCGGCCTGGCCGTCGACGTGCCCGCCACCGCCGCCGCCCTCACCGGCCCCGCCTGGGACCCCCGCGAGCTGTGGCACCACCTCGCCGGCGGCGGCGAGGAGCGCCCCGTCACCGACGTCGACCGCGACGCGCTGCGCGCCGGGCTGCAGCCCCTGGTCGGCGCCGTCGAGCAGCCGCCCGTCGAGGGCGCCGTCACCTTCGAGGTGCGGCCCGGCGCCGACGGGGTCCCCGCGAGCGTCGAGCCCGTGCCCGTCGAGCCCGCGCCCGGCCGCACCCTCGACGCCGCGCGCGCCGTGGACGCCGTCGCCGCCGCCTGGCCGGCCGCCGAGCCCGTCGAGGTCGCCGCGCGCGTGGTGCGCCCCGCCCTGGACGCCGAGGACGTCGCCACCGCCGTGGACGCCGTCGCCCGCCCCGCCGTCGCCGGCGACCTCGTCGTCGCCGGCGGCGGGCGCGAGGTCGTCCTGGCCCCGCCCGCCTTCGCCCCCGCCCTGGCCGTGCGGGCCGTCGAGGGCAGCGCCGAGCTGGTCGCCGACGGCGCCGCCCTGGAGGCCGCCGTCCTGGCCGCCGACCCCGCCTTCGAGACCGCTCCGCAGGACGCCCGCATCGAGGTGAGCGACGCGGTGCCGCGCGTCGTGCCGGCCGTGCAGGGCACCGACGTGGCGCCCGAGGCGCTGGCGGCGGCCGTGACCGCCGCCCTCACCGCACCGGCCGCGTCGCCCGCGGGCACCGCGTCGCCCTCGGGCACCGCGTCGACGGAGCCGGTGCCCACGGCCCCCGCGGGGCCGTCCCGGCGCGCCGAGGTCCCCCTCGTGCCCGCCCCGCCCGCGCTGAGCACCGAGGAGCTGACGGGGCTGGGGATCGTCGAGCAGATCTCCACGTTCACCACGACGCTCACCTCCGACCGCGACCGCACCGAGAACATCCGCATCGCCGCGGCCGCCGTGGACGGCACCCTGCTGCGGCCGGGGGAGGAGTTCTCCATGAACGACACCGTCGGCGAGCGCACCCCCGCCCGCGGCTACAACCGCGCCGGCGTCATCTCCAACGGCCGCCTGGTCGAGGGGTACGGCGGCGGTGTGTCCCAGCTGTCCACCACGCTGTTCAACGCGGTGTTCTTCGCCGGCCTGGACGAGATCGAGCACAAGCCGCACTCGTTCTACATCTCCCGCTACCCCGAGGGCCGCGAGGCGACGATCGACTGGCGCAGCATCGACAACCGGTTCCGCAACGACTCCGGCCACGGCGTGTACATCACCGCCGGCATCAGCGGGAACCAGCTGACGGTGTCGATGTACGGCACGAAGCGCTGGGACGTGCGGGCGCTCAAGAGCGCCCGCAGCAACATCCGCACGCCCCGCACGATCTACGACACCAGCTCGGACTGCTCCCCGCAGTCGTCGAACACCGGTTTCGACGTCACCGTCACCCGCGTCATGACGCCCGTCGGCGGCGGTGCCGAGCAGCGCGAGAGCTGGACCACCAGGTACAACGCGCAGAACCGCATCGTCTGCGGGCCCGACCCGGCCACGGTGCGGCCCAGCCCGACCGCGACCGCCACGCCCTCGGTGCCCGCGCCGACGGCCACCGCGACCGCGCCGGCCGCACCCGCTCCCTGAGCGGGGAACCGGGCGGGTGAACCGGCCGAGGGTGTTCAGCCGGGTGCCGGAGCTGCCGATGGGGCGGTGAGGGCGCTCGGGCTGCGGGCGGTCCCGCCGGACGCTGGAGCGCGACGATGCCGAACCCCACCACCCCCGCCGACCCGCGGCCCACCGGCCCCCGCCGGTGGGCCGCGGACCGCCCCGTCGCGGTGAAGATCAGCGCCGGCATCGCCGTCAGCGCGGTCGTCGCCGTCGCCGTCGGCGGGCTCGCCGCCGTGCGCATGGTCGAGCTGCGGGACACCACCGCCGCGTCGTACTCGCAGAGCGTGCAGCCCATGGTCGACCTGGCGGCCGTCCAGCGCGGTTTCCAGGCCGCCCGCGCCCGCATCGTGGAGTACCCGGCGGCCTCGCCGGACACCCGCGTGGAGCTGCGCGAGCAGCTCGACGAGAAGGTCGGCGACCTGGAGGCGGGGCTGGAGGCCTACTCCGCGCGCGCCGCCGACCCCGAGCAGGTCGAGGTGTTCACCGGCGCCTACCAGGAGATGGTGCAGCTCTTCGAGGAGCAGCTGGCCCCGCAGGCCGACGGCGGTGACGTCGCCGGCGCCGCCGTCACCTACCGCGAGGTCGTCCTGCCGGTCGTCACCCGCGGCGCCGACGCCGTCGAGGCCGCCGGCGAGGCGGAGGAGGCGCGCGCGAAGGCCCGCACCGAGGCCGCCGCCGACCGCGTCAGCTCGGGCCTCCTGCTCGTCCTGGGCGTGCTGGTCGGCGGCCTCGCCGCCTCCGCCGTGCTGGCCGCCGTCGTCGTGCGCGGCATCACCCGCTCGCTGCGCGCGGTCTCCGGCGTCCTGGACGCCGTCGCCGACGGTGACCTGACCCGTACCGCCGACCTGACCAGCGACGACGAGATCGGCCGCATGGGGCAGAGCCTGCAGCGCGCCACCTCCAGCCTGCGCCGCGTCGTGCACACCATCGCCGGCACGTCCACCGCCCTGGGTGGGACCAGCACCGAGCTGTCCGGCACCAGCTCGAGCCTCGCGCACGGCGCTCGGGAGGCCTCCGCGCAGGCCGGGGTCGTCTCCGCGGCCGCCGAGGGCGTCTCCCGCACCGTGGAGACCCTCGCCGCGGGCAGCGAGCAGATGGGCGCCTCCATCCGGGAGATCTCCGTCAGCGCCGCCGAGGCCGCCAGGGTCGCCGGTCAGGCGGTCGTGATGGCCGGCACCGCCGACGACACCGTCAGCAGGCTGGGCGCCAGTTCCCGCGAGATCGGCGACGTCGTCAAGGTCATCACCGCCATCGCCGAGCAGACGAACCTGCTGGCGCTGAACGCCACCATCGAGGCCGCGCGCGCCGGCGAGATGGGCAAGGGTTTCGCCGTGGTGGCCGGTGAGGTCAAGGAACTGGCGCAGCAGACCGCGCGGGCCACCGAGGACATCACCCACCGCGTGGACGCGATCCAGTCCGACACCGGCCACGCCGTCTCCGCGATCGCCGAGATCCGTGACGTCATCGCCCGGATCAGCGACTTCCAGACCACGATCGCCTCCGCCGTGGAGGAGCAGACCGCCACGACGAACGAGATGAACGGCAACGTGACCGAGGCGGCGAGCGCCTCGATCGAGATCGCGCGCAACATCGCCGCGATCGCCGCGAGCGCCGGCGCCACCACCGACGGCGCGGCGCAGGCCCAGCGCGCCTCCGGCGACCTCGAGCGGCTCGCCGGGGAGCTGCAGGGGGCGGTCGGGGGCTTCCGCTTCTGACGGCGAGCCCGCCCGCGCCGGATCAGCCGGCCTCCCGCGCTGCGCGGGCGGCCGGCTGAGTGCGCAGCTCGTGGTCCCCCTCCGGGGTGCGCGACTCGAAGAACCACCGCCCGCTGCCGTCCGGCAGCACCAGGTGCTCCAGGTAGCGCACGTCGACGACGGGCACGGCGGGGTCCGCCACCCACCCGCCGCCCGGTGCGGGACGTGCCACGCCGGTGCGCTCGAACCAGTTCTCCTCCTTCGACGCCCGGCCGTCGTAGGCGAGGGCGCCGCCGGGCAGCACGGTCGTCACCCGGGCCCCGCGGGCGTCCCACCGCCCCGGCCGGCCCCGCAGCGCGGTGCCGCGCCACGTCCACTCCCAGCCGTCCCGGCTCGTCAGGAACGCCGTGGACATCCGGTCCTCCTCGCCGGGCACCTCGAGGTCGTGGCAGCACACCCGGGCCCGCCAGCCGCCCGGGTGCCGCACCAGCGCCGGGCGCTCCAGCACGCTCGCCCCGGCCCGCTGCGGGCCCGCGCGGCCGATCTCGCTGAACGTCGCACCGCCGTCCGTGGAGCGGGACAGCACGAGGGTGTCGCCGTCGGCGCGCTCCCGGTGGGCCAGCAGCACGCTGCCGTCGTCGTCGAGGACCGCGCAGGGTGCGCCGGCCCAGCGTTGCGGCCCGCGCGCGGGGGCGGGCACCGCGACGGTCGAGCGGGCCGGGTCCGGCAGCGGCGGGAGGGCGGGAGCGGGGACGGGGGGAGCCGGTGGGGTCGTCATCCCGCGAGCGTGCCGCGCGCGCCCACCGCGGGGGCAGTGGCAGGACCGTCGTGCAGGCCGACGTTCCAGCCACCCTGGTCCGCGTGACCCGGCCCGCCCGCACCGTCGCCGCGCTCACCGGGGAGCGGGTGGCGGTCTTCGAGCTGGGCGTCGCCGCCCAGGTGTTCGGCCTGGACCGCGGCGACGACGGGCTGCCGGTCCACGAGTTCCTGCTGTGCGGTGCGCGCCCGGGACCGGTGCCGTCCACGTCGGGTTTCGACGTGCACGTCCCGCACGGGCTCGACGCGCTCGCCCGCGCGGACCTCGTGGTCGTGCCGGCCTGGCCCACCCTCGACGCACCCGTGGCGCCCGCCGTGCCGGCGGCGCTGCGCGACGCCGTGGAGCGCGGTGCGGACCTGCTGACGATCTGCTCGGGAGCGTTCCCGGCGGCGCGCGCCGGGCTGCTCGACGGGCGCCGCGCCACCACGCACTGGCAGTTCGCCGACCTGCTGGCCCGGACCCACCCGCGGGTGCGCGTCGAGCGCGACGTCCTCTACGTCGAGGACGGTCCCGTCGTCAGCAGCGCGGGCGCCGCTGCCGGCATCGACGCCTGCCTGCACGTCGTCCGCCGCGACCGCGGTGCGGCCGTCGCGAACGCGCTGGCCCGGCGCATGGTGACGGCGGCGCACCGGGCCGGCGGCCAGGCCCAGTTCGTCGACCACCCGGTCCCGGCCCGCCCCGCCGACGGCGCCGGGGAGATCGCTGCCCTGCTGGACTGGGTGCGCGAGCACCTCGCCGACGACCTGAGCGTCGACGACCTCGCCCGTCGGGTGTTCGCGGCGCCGCGGACGTTCGCGCGGCGGTTCCGGGCGGTGACCGGCACCACCCCGCACCGCTGGATCGTGGAGGAGCGGTTGCGGCTGGCCGAGGAGCTGCTGGAGCGCACGGACCTGAGCGTGGAGGCGATCGCGGCGCGCACCGGGACGGGCACCGCCGACGGGCTGCGCCGGCAGTTCGCCGCCCGCCGCGGCGCACCGGCGCGCGTTCCGCCACGCCCGCCCGCAGGGCGGCTGATCGCACCGCGCTGCCCGGGCGCCCCGGGTCAGGCGTCGCCGAACAGCGGTTCCAGCCGCTCGCGGGCGGCGGCCACGTCCCAGCCGCGCGCGGCCACCCAGGCGTCGTCGTAGTACGTGTCCCCGTAGCGGGAGCCGTCGTCGCAGATGAGGGTGACGACGCTGCCGGGGCGGCCCTCGCGGCGCAGCCGATCCACCAGGCGCAGCGCGAGGGCCAGGTTCGTGCCGGTCGAGGCGCCCGCCCGGATCCCGGTGCGCTCGTGCAGGATCCGCACCGCGGCCACCGACTCCGCGTCCGGCACGGTTTCCACCAGGTCGATGACACCCGGCACGAACGAGGGTTCCACACGCGGGCGGCCGATCCCCTCGATGGCCGAGCCGGGCGCGGTGACGGTGCGCGAGCCGGTGCGCCAGGCCTCGGCGAACGCCGAGCCCTCCGGGTCCGCCACGGCCAGGCGGGTGCGCCGCCGGGTGTGGCGGCAGTACCGCCCGATCGTGGCGCTGGTGCCGCCGGTGCCGGCCCCCACGACGATCCACTCCGGTTCGGGGTTCTCCTCCAGGGCCATCTGCCCGAAGATCGAGCAGGCGATGTTGTTGTTGCCGCGCCAGTCGGTGACGGTGGAGGCCATCGCGAACTGGTCCAGGTAGTGCCAGCCGTCCCGGGCGCCGAACCCCTCGGCGACGGCGTACACCTCGCCGGGCCGGTCCACCAGGTGCAGGCGCCCGCCGTGGCGGCGGATCAGCTCCAGCTTGGCGACCGCGGTGGTGCGCGGGACGACGGCCACGAACTCCAGGCCGAGCATGCGCGCGAAGTACGCCTCGGACACCGCGGTGGAACCGCTGGAGGCCTCCACGAGCGTGGTGCCCGGGCCGATGTCGCCGTTGGCCAGGCCGAACAGGAACAGCGAGCGTGCCAGGCGGTGCTTGAGCGAGCCGGTGGGGTGCGTGGACTCGTCCTTGAGGTACAGCTGCACGCCCCACGCCGGCGGCAGCGGCAGCACCCGCAGGTGCGTGTCGGCGCTGCGGTTGGCGTCGGCCTCCACCAGGCGCACCGCCCGGTGCACCCACGCCCGGGCCCCGTCCCCGCTCACCCCGTCCACCTGGTGCCCCCCGCTCTCGGTGATCAAGGAAGTGGCAACTTCCTTGATCACCGAGGGTAGGGGTGCGGGAGGGGTGGGGTCAGTCGTCGGCGGGGACGGGCCACAGGTCCAGCTCGACGCGCAGGCCCGGCAGGGCCCGCTCCAGCTCCTCGCGCAGCTGCTCGCCCTCGCTGGCGTAGCGCTGGGACGAGCCGGGCGAGTCCCAGCCGCACAGGTCGGCGGGGTGGTGGTCGTCGAAGTACTGCTGCCAGCGCAGCAGGCGCGTGCGCAGCGTCTCGTCCAGGCCCAGGTGGTCCAGGTGGGTGGGCGAGAGCACGAACGCCCCCACGGACGCGGGCGCCCACACGGGGGTCGGTGCCTCGTAGTCGCTCATCAGCCGCAACCGGTCGAACACGAACACGAGCGTAAGACCTGGTGACGGGTGCTCTCGACCACGCGACGCGCAGCCCTGTCTGCGGAGCGTGAGGAACCCCTCCGGACGTCAACGCAGGGTGACCACCACCTCCCCCGTGGACCGCTGAAGCACCGCGTACCCGCCCTCGAAGTCCTGCCGCAGCCGGTCCGGCCCGTCGTCGCGCGCCCCGGACACCGGCAGCCCCAGCGGCCCGGCCTCCCACCCCCGCGCCGCCCACTCCTCGCGCACCGCGCCCAGCACCGCGTGCGCGCCGGTGGACGGCGACCAGTACACCGAGCCGCCCTCGAAGTGGTTGAAGCGCCCGCGCCCGTCCGGGGGCGTCAGCTCGTCGGTCAGCGGGTACCCCAGCGGCCCGGTCTCCCAGCCCGAGCGCTCCCACGCGGTGCGGATCGCGCCGTGCACCTCGAACGCCCCCGTGGACGGCGACCAGTGCACCGAGCCACGCTCGAAGTGGTTGAAGCGCCCGAGCCCGTCCGGAGCGGTCAGCTCGTCCGTGACGGGGAAGCCCAGCGGCCCGGCCTCCCACCCACTGCGGGCCCACGCCTCGCGGACCGCGCCGTGCACCTCGAACGCCCCCGTGGCCGGCGACCAGTACAGCGAGCCGCCCTCGAAGTGCTGGTAGCGGCCACCGCCGCCCGGCACGGGCGTCTCCGGCGTGAGCGGCTCGCCCAGCAGGCCCCCCTGCCCGCCCAGAGAGGTGTACCGGCTGCCGATCGGCGTGCAGTCCTGAAGGGCCGGCGCGCCGTGCACGCCGGTGCGCTGGTCGGTGGCGCTCGTCGTGGAGCAGTCCCACGACGGGATCCGCCACGGCGGCGTGCACGTGACCACCCGGCACCACACCGGTCCGGTGCAGCGCACGTCCTGGTGGCACTGCCCGTACCGGAACCGGTTGCAGCACACCCTGCGCTGGTCGCACTGCCCGTCCGGGCCGCACCCGCACGAGCACGACGTGCAGCTCTCGGCGCAGAACGTGCTGCGCCCGCCGCACCCGCACGAGCAGTAGCTGTGGCAGTCCACGTAGTACCGGGCGCCGCCGCAGCAGAACCCCGCCCCGTCCGACTTCCACCAGCCGCCCACCAGGCTGCCCGGCGGGCAGCGGTTCACCCCGCCGCCGATCGTCGCGCAGAACACCGTGTACCCCGACGAGCAGGTCGAGTCCGGCCCGCACACCGCCGCGTACGCCGTGCCCGGCCGCGTCAGGTACCCCCACGGCCCCACCGCCAGGGCCGAGCCCACCACCGCCGTGCGCGCCAGGAACCCCCGCCGGCTGGACCGCGCCGCCAGCGCCAGCGCCAGCCGGTCCACCAGCGCGCCCAGCCGCCCGGGCGATCCCCCGGGCCCACCCGCCTCCTCGAGCACCGTCACGACTCCACCCCCGCCTCCACCACGAGCGAGGCCAGCACCGCGCGCAGCCGCGGCAGCATCTCCACCCGCCGCGCGTGGCTGCCCAGGACCACGTACAGGCAGAACGCCCGCCCGGCGTGCTGGAAGAACCACTGAGCCCCCGACTGCCCCGCGATCGTGCGCTGCAGCTGCTCCGGCGCGAAGTCCGACACCTGCGGCCGCGGCAACCCGCGGGTGGCGAACAGCGCCGTCGAGCACGCCGCCGGGTCGTGCTCGAACAGCGACACGAACAGGTCGCCCGCCCCCAGCGACGCGGTCACCCCGCCGCCGAAGTCGCCGCGCACCGCCGGCAGCGGCACCGTCGCCGCGTGCAGCACCGGCCGCACCCGCGCGCCCGGCGCGTGCTCCTCCCCGCTGCGGCGGGTGATCCGCACCTCCCACCCGGGCGGGGCGTCCACCCCCACCCCGTGCGCGCGCACCTGCACGTCGACCCCCTCCTTCAGCCGGTGACCAGGGCCGCGACCTGCGCCGCGGCGGCCAGCGAGACGACGGCCGACGTGGCGGCCGCCGCGGTCCGGGCGGCGGGCGCGCGGCGCTCCAGCCCCCGGTGCGCCCGCGCCAGCCGCTGCGGCGTCGTGACGCCGCGCAGCGCCACCACGGGCAGCGCCCGCACCGCCCCGAACACCAGCCCGACCGCCGCGCCCGCGAGCGGCTCGCCGCCCAGCACGGCCAGCGCCAGCGCTGCGTACAGGACCGGGGAGGTGACGATCGTGACGACGCCCACGCCGAGCTGCGCGCCGTACCCCACCCCGTACACCCAGCCGCGGTACCGGTGCAGCCAGTCCTCGTCGACCTGCCGGTGCCACGTCGGCAGCTGCGGCAGCCGGCCCATCTCCACCGCCACCGACGCCGCCGCGAACACCGCCAGCAGCGCCGTCGCCACGGCCGCCGCCGCCCGCTGCTCCAGCGGCAGCAGCGCACCCAGCAGCCCCAGCAGGGTGCCCAGCGCCAGACCGCCCGCGGCGGAACCGGTGAGGTAGGCCGCCACCGTCACCGGCCAGCGGCTCGCGCGCCCCCGCTCGCCCAGCGGGGTGATGCTCGAGAGCATCGACTCGCCTCAAGGCGACCACGTGGAGCGCAGCGCGGCCACGGCCGCGGTCGGCAGCCCCAGCAGCAGCGCCCACGCCGTCGGCTCCACCGCCCCCGCCCCTCAGCCCTGCGACCGCGGGGGCTCGACGAGCTCCTCGGCGGTCAGGTCCAGGCTGGGGTGGCCGGGCGCGATGCCCGCGGCGAGCAGCTCGCGGTCGGCGCGGGCCTCGCGGTGCGCACCGCCACCGGTGTCCTCGCCGGCGTGCGCGTGCCCGTGCGCGTGGGCGCCGCGGCCGGCGAGCTCGCGGTCGCCGGCGGCCTCCGCGACCAGCCGCTGCACCTGCTCCCACGCCGTCGCGCTGCCCTCGCCGGACACCCGGCCCGTGGCGCCGTCGACGAGCACGAAGTACGGCGAGCCGGGCACCTCGTAGCCCTCCCATGCCGTCGTGGACATCACCACGTCCACCCCGTCGGCGGCCAGCGCCCGCACCGCGGTGGCGCTCTCCCGCTCCGCGCCCTGCGTGACCACCACGAGCCGCGTGCCCGCCGGCAGCCCCGCGCCCGCCGGCTCGCGCAGGCGCTCCCAGAAGCCCCGGCAGGTCAGGCAGCCGCTGGAGAGGAACGCCAGCAGGGTGTCCGGGCCCGCACCCACCGCCACCTGCACGCCGTCGCCGTCGGGCGTCGCCCCGCTGACGGGCACCGCCGCGGCGCCGGTGACGCCCGCCGGGCCCACCACGCCCGGGCCCACCCCGAACGGCACGTCCACCGGCTCGCCCGCCCGCGGCGCGGTGTCCTCCCGGCCCGCGCCCAGGGCGTGCAGGGAGCGCAGGATCTCCGCGTGGCTGCGCAGCAGCCCCGCCACCAGCAGCCCCAGCAGGGCCACGGCCACGGCCAGCGCGACGACGACGGCGGTCAGGACGGTGCTCACGGGGCGCTCCTGGTGACGGCAGGGGTGACGGCGGGGGTGGGGGCGGGGGTGGCGGCGGGGCGGTGCGCGGCCGCCAGGCGGGGGAGCGCGGTCAGGGACAGCAGCGCCAGCCACGCCACGAGCGCGACCAGGCCCGCCGCGACGAGCGCCGCCGGTGCACCGGAGCCCGCCGTGCCCGCCAGGCCGGTGGCCCCGCCGCCCGGGGCGGTGGCGGCGCTCGCGGCCGCCAGCGCCGCGGTCACGGCGACGTGGGTGCGGGTGGGCGGCAGGTCCGGCTCGCCGAAGCAGCCGCACGAGCTCAGCGGCGCGTCGCGCACCAGGGTCAGCACGACGAAGGCGGTGAACGCGGCGTAGGCGGCGGCGACCGCCCAGGCCGTGCCCGGGAGCCCCGCGAGCGCGGCGGCGGCCAGCGCGACCTCGCCAGCGCCGAGCAGGCGCACGAGCGCGCGGGAGGCCGGCAGGTGCTGGGTGCGCAGGGCGCGCGCGGTCCCGTCCGGGCGGCCCAGCTTCGCGGCGCCCGCGACCAGCAGCAGGACGGTGCCCGCCAGGTGCGGCACCAACCACGTGTCCACGGAATCACGTTGGGTGACGGCTGTGGGCCGGGTCAAGCGGTTCGGCGAACCCGCCCCCGATTCCCCGGGCACACCCGGCTACGGTCCCCGCACTGCCCGTCGACGTGTGGAGGGAACCGTGCAGGACACCGCGCAGGAGCTCGTGGACGGCGCCCGGCCCGGCGCACCGGGTTCGGTGACCGACCGCACCGCGCCCGGCCCGCACGGGCCGGTGGACGTGCGCGTGCACGTGCCCGAGGGGACGCCCGTCCGAGCGCTGGTGTGGGCGCACGGCGGCGCCTTCGCGCGCGGCGACCTCGACATGCCCGAGTCGGACGCCGTGGCCCGGGCCCTGCAGCGCGCCGGGCACCTCGTCGTGACCGTCGGCTACCGGCTGGTCGGCGACGGCACCCGGTGGCCGGTGCCCTCCGACGACGTGCTGGCCGCGTGGCGCTGGGGCCGCGAGCTGGCCGCCGCCGCGGGCGTGGACGCCGCGCGCACCTTCCTCGGCGGCGCCAGCGCCGGGGGCAACCTCGCCGCGGGCGCGGTGCTGCGGCTGCTGGAGGCGGGGGAGGAGGCGCCCGCCGGGGTGGTGCTGGCGTACCCGACGCTGCACGCGGTCCCGCCGGCCGCCTCGCCCGCGGCCGTGCGCGCGCTCGCCACCCTGCCGCCGGGGGAGCAGCGCTGGGAGGCGCCCGCCGTGCGGGAGATGTACGCCGGCTACGTCGGCGGCGACCCGGACGGCGCCCCCGCCGCGGTGACGCCCGGCACGGCGCCGCTGGAGGGCTTCCCGCCGGCGCTGGTGCTGGTCAGCGAGGTGGACGGGCTGCGCGGCTCCGCGGAGGAGTTCGCCGCGCGCCTGGTGGCGGCGGGGACGGCGGTGACCTGCGTGGTGGAACCGGGCACCCGGCACGGCCACCTGAACCGCCCGCAGGAGCCGGGCTCCGGCGCGAGCCTGCGCCGCGTCGACGCCTGGCTGCGCGCGGCCCCCGACCTCACCGGCCCCGCCTGACCCCACCCCACCCCACCCCACCCGGCCCCACCCCCGCCCCGGTGCGGGCGGTCGCCTCCCGCAACCGCGAGGCCCTGCTCTGCGCGGCGCGCGAGCTCGTCGAGGAG
>NZ_JBJLSE010000066.1:0-22058 GCF_050871845.1 Kineococcus arenarius subsp. arenarius | reverse complement strand
CCACGCCGCCGAGCATGATCAACCAGCTCGGCAGCAGCTCTTCGCGGGCCTCCTCGGCGACCTCGACCAGTCCGCGTCCTGAGCCCCTTGACACCGATCACCCACATAAGCGGGATGACCGTGAAGTTGGCTGGTGACGCTCGACACCTCACATCGACGTGGCGGCGACACGACGCGCCTGCTCGCGTCGGCGTGCTCGTTTGAGGCTTACCGAGCACGCCCCGGCGACGAGGGTCGGCAGGCCCCACACGGCCGGCGGGATCTCGTAGAAGTGGGCCGCCACCCAGATGGCGAACAGCGGGAGGAGAGGAAGTGAGAAGGGACGCTGGTGCCAGCGACGACGGCGGAGGGCCGGTGCCGCGCGCATCTCGTCTGAGCCGGTCACCGGCTCAGCCTGACGCCTGCAGCCATCCATCGCGTGCTCATCGACAGATGAGGGAAGTCGACCGACCATGATCGCGCCCGGAAGGCGGGATGACCGAGCGGTCCAGCGGTCTTTGCGCGCGTCCACTGCATCATCGATGCTCGTGGAGACGGCCGACCGTCGGCGCTCGTCAGACGACTCAAGGGTGGTCTGGTGCCTGCTGGGCTCACCGGCACCGCCCGCCTACGCTGCTGCGGTGAGCAGAGCGTTGGATGAGGGGCCGTTCTTCCATGGCACGAAGGCTGATCTGCGGGTCGGTGACTTCCTCACTGCGGGTTTCCGGTCCAACTACCGTCCCGAGATCGTGATGAACCACGTCTACTTCACCGCGCTTCGCGACGGTGCCGGACTGGCTGCCGAACTCGCGGCCGGGGACGGTGCCCCGCGCGTGTACGTCGTCGAGCCGACCGGGGCGTTCGAGGACGACCCGAATGTGACCGACAAGAAGTTTCCCGGCAACCCCACCCGGTCCTACCGCAGCGCCGCTCCGCTCAAGGTCGTCGGTGAGGTCAGCGACTGGACACGACTGACACCTGAGGCATTGCGGATGTGGAGGGAACGCTTGTCCGCTCTACGTGCGGACGAACGAGGCGAAATCATCAACTGAGGTCGAGGACACCGCGGGCGCCCGCGTCGTCGAGCGGTGGCGGCTGTGCGGTGACCGCGCGGAAGGACCCCTGAGTACGCGCTCCGAATCAGCGGCGGCCGTGGCCGGCCAGGGGCGACGTCGACAGGAGGCGGTGGAGCCGTGACTCCACTGTGGCCCGGCACTGGGCGCCATCGCTTCGACCCCGAGGGTGCCTCCTCCTGGCAGACGGACATCGGCTACTTGTTGACTTCCCCCACGGCGACGGCCCGGCCAGGCTGGAGCCGAGGTGCCCGGCGTGACGCTCTCATATCGGCTGCCCATCCCGGGTGGGTGTGGCTCTCACATGGCGTGCGGAGCGTCGGGCGCCGCCCGACGGGGACGTGGCTCAAGAAGGGTCTGTCTCACTCGAAGTAGCGCTGCCCGACCTCGTCAGCAGGACCGGCCCCACCGCCTTGGTGCGGCCGGCGGCGATGAGAGGGGGGCGCGGCATGGACGTCGACTCCGGTGTGATCATCGGGATGGACCCGCACAAACGCTCGTCGACGATCGAGGTCCTCGATCGACGTGAACGCATCCTGGGTGGTGCTCGCTTTACCACCGACACCGCCGGCTACCGCGAGATGCTCGCCGTGGGGCGTGCCTGGCCGCGGCGGGTCTGGGCGGTCGAAGGCGCCGGCGGCATCGGCAAGCTCCCCCGCACGCGGGAGGTGCCCCCACTGGCCCAGCGCTTGGTCGCCGACGGCGAGCAGGTGCTGGACGTGCCGGCGAAGCTGTCGGCGCGGGCGCGGGAGGGGGTACCTCCCACGCGCAGCGTGGGGGAGTCTCCACCGGGCAGGGCCGCAAGACCGACGTCACCGATGCGCACTCCATCGCCCTGGTCGCCTTGCGAACTCCCGTCCTGCGTCGGGTCGAGGTCGACGCGGAGAACGTCGCGCTGCGTCTGCTGGTCGATCGCCGCGATGAGCTGGGAGTGGCTCGCAGCCAGTTGATCAATCGCATCCACAAGTTGCTGCTGGAGCTGCTGCCCGGCGGGGCCAAGGTTTTCCTGACTGCGCCGCAGGCCAAGGCACTGCTGGCCACGGTCCGCCCGCGCGACATCGTCGGGCGGACCCGGCGGTCGCTGGCGGCGGAGAAGATCGCCGAGCTGGCGGTGATCGACAAGAAGATCAAGGCCGCGAAGAAGGAACTGACCGAACTGATCACTGCCACCGGCTCGGGTCTGCTGCAGTTGAACGGCATCGGCCCTTCGGGTGCTGCACGGCTGCTGGGTGACGTCGGGGACATCGCCCGCTTCCCGACCAAGGCGCACTTCGCGTCCTGGAACGGCACCGCACCGATCGATGCCTCCAGCGGGGACAACAACCGCCACCGCCTGTCACGCTCGGGCAATCGGCGCATCAACCGAGTGCTGCACATCATGGCGATCGTGCAGATGCGCCACGCTCCCCCGCGAGCGGGAGGTACCCCCACCGAGGGGCGGGCGTACTACCGGCGCAAGCTGGCGGCGGGCAAGTCGTCGATGGAGGCCATCCGCTGCCTCAAGCGGCGCTTGTCGGATGTGGTTTACCGGCAGATGGTCGCCGACGCGCAGGCCACCACGAGCCCGGCCGAGCCGGCGGGAGGCATCGTTGACGACGTCGCCGAGGTCACGGCTGCTGAGGTGCTGCTGACGGGTCCGGGAGGACAAGCGGGGGCGGCTGCTGGCTCCAGCGCGACCGGCTCGGACCCCGGCACCGGCTCTTCGGAGAAGTCACTTCCCGGACCCGCCGCGTCCATCGTCGTCAGCCACCGACGAGGCCGCAAGACCCCCGCTCGACCCCGCCCTTGACACAGAAGGGAGCCATGACCGCGCGGTGCTCAGCAGTCGTCAGGACCCGGCAGGCACGTCCTGAGCGCCGTTCCAGACGAGCAGGCCGTCCGGCCCGCGGCGGGCGCCGGCCGCCACCGGGTGCGGGGTCGTCCGCCCGTCCGGCATGACGTGCTCGACGTCCACCCCGCGCCCCAGCACGGCCACGTCGGCGATGAGGCGGCGGTGGCAGCGCCACCACACCCCCTCGCTGCACATCACCGCCACCGGGGTGCGCGCGGACTCGGCGAGGAGGTCGTCCAGGGCCTCGGTGAACTCCGGGGTGCGGGTGTGCGCGGCGTAAGCCCGGAAGGCCGCCACGGTCCACCAGGTGTCCACCTCGGGCGTGCCGGCCGGCACGTGGCGCCGCCCGCCCAGCCGCGGCTCCCAGCGGTAGGCGACGCCCTCCTGCGGCAGCCACTCCCGCAGCGCGTCGCGCGCGACGTCGGGCGAGGTGCGGCTGCCGGGGAAGCGCCGCACGTCCACCAGGAGCCCCACCCCGGCGTCGGCGAGGCGGCGGCCCAGTTCGGCGCGGTCGGTGCGGCCGTGCCCGAGGGTCCGCAGGGGCGGCCTCACGACCGGCCGCGCCCGGGTGCGGGACCGGTGGACCCGCCGCTCGCCTCCACGTCAGTCCGCGCCGGCCATGACCGGCAGGAGCTCGACCTCCGGGTGCAGCCGCTGGAAGCTGGCCAGGCGCCAGCGGTCCGCGAACAGGGCCAGCGCCTGCCCGTCGCTGCGGAAGACCACCTCGCTGCCGCGGTCGGCGTCCACGACCGCGGCGTGGCGCGCGTCGATGCGGCGCACCTCGGAGTACGGCAGCGGCTCGATGCGCAGCGGGGCGCGGAACTCCTGCGCCATGCGGTGCGCGGCGACCTCGTACTGCAGCGGCCCGACGGCTGCGACGACCGGCTCGCCCTGACCGCGGCGCTCGGAGTGCATCAGCTGGACCACCCCCTCGGCGTCCAGGGCGGCCAGGCCCTGGCGGAACTGCTTGCCGTGGCTGAGGTCCAGGGCCTGGGCGATGCCGAAGTGCTCCGGCGTGAAGGCCGGGATGGGCGAGAACGTCACCGCCGGCCCCTGGAAGAGGGTGTCGCCGACACGGACGTGAGCGGCGTTGACCAGGCCGATCACGTCCCCGGGCCAGGCGTGCTCGACGGTCTGGCGGTCCGAGCCGAACACCGTCTGCACGTGCTTGAGGACCAGCGGGCGCCCGGTGCGGGACTCGGTCACCGTCATGCCCCGCTGGAAGGCGCCGGTGCGGATGCGCGCGAAGGCCAGCCGGTCCCGGTGGGCGGGGTTCATGCCGGACTGGACCTTGAAGACCTGCGCGCTGAAGGGGGCGTCCAGGGCGCGCTCGCGGCCCTGCGCGTCCAGGGGCGCCAGCGGGGGCGGGGCGAGGTCGGCCAGGGCCTGCAGCACCTCGCCCACGCCGAAGTTGACGACCGCGGCGGTGAACAGCACCGGGGTGCTGCGGTGCCCCAGGAAGGACTCCCGGTCGAAGTCGCCGCCCAGGGCCGCCAGCAGCTCGCTCTCCTCCTGCGCCTGGACCCAGGCGTCGCCCTCTGCGCGCCCGGCGGCCGCGGCGTCCATCCGCTCCACCCCCGCCAGGCTGGCCCCGCCGGGCGTGCGGGTGAAGCGCGCGTAGTCCCCGGTGCGGCGGTCCAGCACCCCGCGGAAGTCGCCGGCGATGCCCACCGGCCAGTTCAGCGGCGCGGGCTGCAGGCCGGTGACCTCGGCGATCTCGTCGAGCAGCTCCAGGGCCTCGCGCCCCGGCCGGTCCCACTTGTTGATCACGGTGACGATGGGGATGCGCCGGTGGTGGCAGACCTCGAAGAGCTTGCGGGTCTGCTGCTCCATGCCGTTGGCGGCGTCGACGAGCATGACCGCGGCGTCCACGGCCGCCAGGACCCGGTACGTGTCCTCGGAGAAGTCCGAGTGCCCGGGGGTGTCGAGCACGTTCAGCACGCGCCCGTCGTGGTGCAGCTGCAGGACGGCGGAGCTGATGGAGATGCCGCGCTGGCGCTCCATGTCCTGCCAGTCCGAGACCACCCCGGCACGCCCGGCCTTGCCGTGCACGTGCCCGGCCTGCCGGATGGCGCGGGCGTGCAGGGCCAGGGCCTCGGTGAGCGTGGACTTGCCCGCGTCGGGGTGGCTGATGATCGCCAGCGTGCGCCGGCGCGCGGCCTCGGCCACGACCTCCGGCCCCACCGGCACCTCCGTGCCGACCGGCGCTGCGCTCACGACACCCCCCGCTCCCCGTGCTCCTGGACCCCTGACCCTACGTCCGCGCGCGGACGCGGACGGACCGCGCGCGGCTCACGCCCCGCCGAGGCGCAGGTGCTCGGCGTCGATGCTGTCGGCGCGCACCAGGTCGTCCTCGAAGTCGACCTCCACCACGTCGAACTGCGAGACGTCCACCGGCACGACCCGCACTCCCCGTTCGATCGCCGTCTCCAGGCCGCGCTCGAAGTAGTCCGTGTCCGCGCAGGCGCGCAGCTCCTCCACCAGGACCCGCTTGTCCGCGCTGGACACGTAGTTGATGCCCACCGCCTCCCCCAGGCCGCCGACGACGGTCTTGGACAGCTCGCGCACGAACCCCTCCGCGTCGACGGTGTACTTGACCTCCTCCTCGCCCACGGCGGCGGTGTTCACGCACACGAACGTCTCGTCGCGCTCCAGCCACGGCAGCACGTGCTGCAGCACGCGCGGGTCGAAGACGACGTCGCCGTTCATCCACAGCACCCCGCCGGGGTGCGAGGTCGTCAGCGCCCGCAGCAGGCTCTTGGAGGTGTTCGTGGAGTCGAACAGCTCGTTGTACGCGAACAGCACGTCCGGGCGGGCCTCCATGATGACGGTGGCCTTGAAACCCACCACGACGGTGATCGGCACGTCCTCGCCGAGCACCGAGCGCAGGTTCTCCACCTGCTGCTCCATGATGGTGCGCCCGTCGCGCAGCCGGGTCTGCGACTTCGGCAGCGGCCGGCCCAGCCGGGTGCCCAGGCCCGCGGCCAGGATGACGACCTGCACCCCGGGGCGCTCGTGGTCCGTGGTGCTCACGTCCGTGGTGCTCACGCCCGCACCTCCCCCGCCGGCAGGACCAGGTCGAGGACGCGGTCGGCCGCGTGCCCGTCCTCGGCGTGGCAGAACGTCTTCTGGAACGCCGCGTAGCGCTCCTCGAAGCGGGAGCGCACCCCGTCGAGGTCGGCGAGCGCGTCCATGACCTCCTCCGACTCCGCGACCATCGGCCCCGGGGCGATCTCGTGCGGGTCGAAGTAGAACCCGCGAAGCACGTCGCGGTACCGGTCCAGGTCGTAGACGTAGTAGACGATCGGCTTGCCGGTGACGGCGAAGTCGAACTGCGTGGAGGAGTAGTCGGTCACCATCGCGTCGGCGGCCAGGTACAGGTCGCTGATGTCGGGGTGGAACGACACGTCCCGCACGCCGGGCACGTCCAGGCCCTCCAGGGCCGCGGAGACCATGTAGTGCAGTCGCAGCAGCAGGACGTGGTCGGGACCCAGGCGCTCGGTGAAGCGCTGCAGGTCCAGGGCCAGGCGGAAGTCCGGGCCGTCGCCGAACAGGTCGTCGTCGCGCCACGTCGGCGTGTACAGCACCGCCGTCGTGCCGTCCGCGACGCCCAGCTCGGCGCGCACCCGGGCACGGCGCTGCTCGGCATCGTCAGCGCTGAGGACGTCGTTGCGCGGGTACCCGGTGACGTGCACCGGGCCGTCGAACCGGAACGCCCCCGCGAGCGGGCCGACGCTGGCGTCGTTCGGGGACAGCAGCAGGTCCCAGCGGGCCACGTCGCGGTCCAGCCGGTCCAGGCGACCGGCGGGGGCGAACAGCACGTCGCGGTGGATGCGCTTGAGCGGCGTGCCGTGCCAGGTCTGCAGGTACGTGGTGCCCGGGCGCTTGTCCCAGTCGAAGTCCAGGTGGGTGTTGGAGACCACCAGGTCGGCGGACTCCAGGGCCGCGACCGCCTCCGGGGAGTCGATGTCCACCGTGGCGGTGCCCGCGGGGAAGCCGTGCGCGTGCGCCGGGGTCGACAGCCAGACGTGCTCGGCGTCGACGCCACCGCGCGCCAGCAGTCGCTCGTGCAGGGCGCGCGGGTTGTCCGAGTACCGCCCCTCGAAGCTGTGGTAGACGATCTTCACGGCACCCCTCGTCGTTCCGGGCCGGGGCGGACTCCTGGTTCGGTCGTGCCCTCGGCGAGATCGTTCCCGATGATGGGGCACGGCCGCGCAGCGCGCAGCACCGTGCCCCGCCCGGTCCCCGCGCCGGGTGGTGCGGGGACCGGGTGGCGAGCCGGGGACTCAGCCCGCGACCGCGTCCAGCCGCAGGTGCTCGGCGTCGATGCTGTCGGCGCGCACCAGGTCGTCCTCGAAGTCGACCTCCACCACGTCGAAGCGCGAGACGTCCACCGGCACGACCCGCACCCCGCGCGCGATCGCCGTCTCCAGGCCGCGCTCGAAGTAGTCGTCGTTCGCGCAGGCGCGCAGCTCCTCGATCAGCACCGCCTTGTCGGCGGCGGAGACGTGGTTGATGCCCACCGCCTCCCCCAGCCCGCCGGTCACCGTCTTGGACAGCTCGCGCACGAACCCCTCCGCGTCGACGGTGTACTTGACCTCCTCCTCGCCCACGGCGGCGGTGTTCACGCACACGAACGTCTCGTCGCGCGCGATCCACGGCAGCGCAGACTGCAGCAGGCGCGGGTCGAAGACGACGTCGCCGTTCATCCACAGCACCCCGCCGGGGTGGGAGGTGCTCAGCGCCCGCAGCAGGCTCTTGGAGGTGTTCGTGGAGTCGAACACCTCGTTGTAGGCGAACAGCAGGTCGGGGTGGGCCTCCATGACGACCATCGCCTTGAACCCGACGACCACGGTGATCCGCACGTCGGGGCCCAGGACGGCGCGGACGTTGTCGACCTGCTGCTGCATGATGGTGCGCCCGTCGCGCAGGTGGGTCTGCGACTTCGGCAGCGGCCGGCCCAGCCGGGTGCCCAGGCCCGCGGCCAGGATCACCACCTGCACGTCGAGGGGTCCACGGTCCGTGGTGGTCACGCTCGCACCTCCGTGCGGTTCAGGGCCAGGTCGAGCACGCGGTCGGCCGCGCGCCCGTCCTCGGCGTGGCAGAACGTCTCCTGGAAGACCTCGTAGCGCTCCTTGAACCGCACCCGCACGTCCTCCAGGTCGGCCAGGGCGTCCAGGACCTCCTCGGAGGTCCTCAGCAGCGGGCCGGCGGCGATCCCCTGCAGGTCGAAGTAGAACCCGCGCAGCACGTCGCGGTAGCGCTCCAGGTCGTAGACGAAGTGGACGATCGGCTTGCCGGTGACGGCGAAGTCGAACACCGCGGAGGAGTAGTCGCTCACCAGGACGTCGGCGGCGAGGTACAGGTCGTTGACGTCCGGGTGCCGCGAGACGTCGACGACGCCGGGCACGTCCAGGCCGCTCAGCGCGTCGGGCACGAGGTAGTGCAGCCGCAGCAGCAGCACGTGGTCTCGGCCCAGGCGCTCGGTGAAGCGCTGCAGGTCCAGGGCCAGGCGGAAGTCCGGGCCGTCGCCGAAGCGGTCGTCGTCGCGCCAGGTGGGTGCGTACAGCACCGCCGTGGCGCCGTCCGCGACGCCCAGCTCGGCGCGCACCCGGGCGCGGCGCTGCACGGCGCCGGGCGCCAGCAGCGCGTCGTTGCGGGGGTACCCGGTGACGGGCACCGGCCCGGGGAAGCGGAACGCCTCGCGCAGCGGCACGGCGGCGGCCTCGCTGGGCGCCAGCAGCACGTCCCAGCGGGTGACGTCGTCGTCGAGGAGGCTCATGACGTCCTCGCCGTCGGGCTGGGTGAAGTGCGCGTCGCGGTGGATGCGCTTCAGGGGCGTGCCGTGCCAGGTCTGCAGGTACGTGGTGCCCGGGCGCTTGTCCCAGGCGGGCAGGTGGTTGTCGGCGATCACCAGGTCGGCGGACTCCAGCGCCGCCGGGGCGCCGGGCGTGCCCAGGCCGACGGTGGTGGTGCCGGCGGGGAACGCCCCCGCGTGGTCGGGACCGGCCAGCCAGACGTGCTCGGCGTCGACGTCGCCGCGGGCCAGCAGTCGCTGGTGCAGGGCCCTGGGGTTGTCGGAGTACCGCCCTCCGAAGCTGTAGTAGACGATCTTCACGGTGTTCCTGTCGTTTCGGGCCGGGACGGGCTCGTGGACGGCCCGCCCTCGGCGCAGGCGCCCATGATGCCCGCTCGAGCCGCCTGCCGGATCCGCTGAGCCCCGTTCGGGCGCGCGGCAGCCCCCGCGCGCGGTGCGCGCGGGGGCTGCCGCGGGGTCCGCCGGGCGGCTCAGGCCGGGCGGCTCAGGCCAGGCGTGCCCGGAGGTTCTCGTCCAGGCTGCCGAGGAACTCCTCGGTGGTCTGCCACTGCTGGTCGGGGCCGACCAGCAGCGCCAGGTCCTTGGTCATCTTCCCGCTCTCGACGGTCTTGACGACGACGTCCTCGAGGGTCTCGGCGAAGCCGGTGACCTCCGGGGTGGAGTCCAGCTTGCCGCGGTGCGCCAGGCCCCGCGTCCACGCGTAGATCGAGGCGATCGGGTTGGTGGAGGTGGGCTTGCCCTGCTGGTGCTGGCGGTAGTGGCGGGTCACGGTGCCGTGCGCGGCCTCCGCCTCCACCACGGAGCCGTCCGGGGTGGTCAGCACCGACGTCATCAGGCCCAGCGAGCCGAAGCCCTGCGCGACGGTGTCGGACTGCACGTCGCCGTCGTAGTTCTTGCAGGCCCACACGTAACCGCCCTCCCACTTCAGGGACGCGGCGACCATGTCGTCGATGAGGCGGTGCTCGTAGGTGATGCCCGCCTCGGCGAACTTCTCCTTGAACTCCGTCTCGAAGACCTCGGCGAAGATGTCCTTGAAGCGGCCGTCGTAGGCCTTCAGGATCGTGTTCTTCGTGGACAGGTACACCGGGTACTTCCGCGCCAGGCCGTAGTTGAGCGAGGCGCGCGCGAAGTCGTAGATGGAGCTGTCGAGGTTGTACATCGACAGCGACACGCCGGCGCCGGGGGCCTGGAAGACCTCGTGCTCGATGGGCTCGGAGCCGTCCTTGGGGGTGAAGGTCACCGTCAGGGTGCCCTCGCCGGGGAACTTGAAGTCGGTGGCGCGGTACTGGTCGCCGAAGGCGTGGCGGCCGACGATGATCGGCTTGGTCCAGCCCGGCACCAGGCGCGGCACGTTCGAGATGATGATCGGCTCGCGGAAGATCACGCCGCCGAGGATGTTGCGGATCGTCCCGTTGGGCGAGCGCCACATCTTCTTCAGGCCGAACTCCTCCACGCGCGCCTCGTCAGGCGTGATCGTGGCGCACTTCACCCCGACGCCGGCCTTCTGGATGGCGTGGGCGGCGTCGACCGTGACCTGGTCGTCGGTCGCGTCGCGGTGCTCCATCCCCAGGTCGAAGTACTGCAGGTCGACGTCCAGGTAGGGGTGGATCAGCCGGTCCTTGATGAACTGCCAGATGATCCGGGTCATCTCGTCGCCGTCGAGCTCGACGACCGGTCCCTGCACCTTGATCTTGGCCACGTGCGCTCTCCTCCTGACCGTGGGCCGGCCCGCTGCGGGACGGCTTCGTCTCGACCTCGTCTCGACGTCAAGCTACCGGGCCCGGGCGGCCGCGGCGTCGGCACCCGTCGCGCGGTTCGGGTCGCGGGCGGCCGGGCGCGTACGCTGCCGCCCCGTGAGTGGTCTCGACGCGCCCGTGCACGACCCCGCCCCCACGGGCCCCGCGGACCCCGCGGCCCCGGACCCGCGCAGCACCGCCGGCAAGCTGGCCGAGCTGCACCGCCGCGCCGAGCAGGCGGTGGCCGCCGCCGATGAGCGGGCCGCGGCCAAGCAGCACCCGCGCGGCAAGAAGACCGCCCGCGAGCGCATCGCGGCGCTGGTGGACGAGGGCTCCTTCGTGGAGCTGGGCGGCATGGCCCGCTCGGGCGCCACCGCCTTCGGCATGGCGAGCAAGCACGTCGACGGCGACGGCGTGGTCACCGGCCACGCCACGGTGGACGGGCGCCCGGTGGCCGTGTACGCGCAGGACTTCACCGCCTTCGGCGGCTCCCTGGGCGAGGTGCACGGCGCGAAGATCGCCCACCTGCAGGAGTGGGCGGCCACGAACGGCTGCCCCGTCATCGGGATCAACGACGGCGGCGGCGCCCGCATCCAGGAGGGCGTGGCCTCCCTGGTGCAGTACGCGCGCATCTTCCGCCGCAACGTGCACGCCTCCGGGGTGGTCCCGCAGATCTCGCTGATCGCCGGTCCCTGCGCGGGCGGGGCGGTGTACTCCCCGGCCCTGACGGACTTCACCGTCATGGTCGAGGGCACCAGCCACATGTTCGTCACCGGCCCGGACGTCATCCGCACCGTCACCGGCGAGGACGTCGGCTTCGAGGAGCTCGGCGGCGGGCGCACCCACGCGACCCGCTCGGGGGTGGCGCACCACCTGGCCGAGGACGAGGACGAGGCGATCGGCTACGTGCGCGACCTGCTGTCCTTCCTGCCGAGCAACAACCTGTCCGAGCCGCCGGTGCTGCCGGCGGAGGACGCGCGCGGCCTGGAGCCGGACGAGACCGACCTGGCGCTGGACGCGATCGTGCCGGACTCGGCGAACCAGCCCTACGACATGGGCGCGGTGATCGCCGCCGTCGTCGACGACGGCGAGTTCCTGCAGGTGCACGAGCTGTTCGCCCCCAACGTGCTCACCGGCTTCGGGCGGGTGGAGGGGCGCACGGTGGGGATCGTGGCCAACCAGCCCGCGCAGCTGGCCGGGACGCTGGACATCGACGCCTCGGAGAAGGCCGCGCGCTTCGTGCGCACCTGCGACGCGTTCAACGTGCCGGTGCTGACGCTGGTGGACGTGCCCGGCTTCCTGCCCGGCGTGGGCCAGGAGCACGGCGGCATCATCCGCCGCGGCGCGAAGCTGCTGCACGCCTACGCCGAGGCGACGGTGCCGCTGGTGACGGTGATCACCCGCAAGGCCTACGGGGGTGCGTACATCGTCATGGGCTCCAAGGAGATGGGCGCCGACGTGTGCCTGGCCTGGCCCACCGCGCAGATCGCCGTCATGGGTGCGCAGGGCGCGGTGAACATCCTGCACCGCGCCACCCTGAAGCGGACCGAGCAGGACGGCGGCGACGTCGAGGCCCACCGCGAGCAGCTGGTGACCGAGTACGAGGACGAGCTGGCCAACCCGTACGTGGCCGCCGAGCGCGGCTTCATCGACGCCGTCATCGCCCCGTCGCAGACCCGCGCGCACGTCACCCGGGCGCTGCGGGCGCTGGCGGGCAAGCGCGCCTCGCTGCCGGCGAAGAAGCACGGGAACATCCCCCTGTGAGCGCACAGCCGACCGGCCCCGCCCCCGGCCCGACCCCCGCCCAGGCAGCGGCGGGCCTGCTGACGGCGCTGCGCATCGAGCGCGGGCACCCCGAACCGGAGGAGCTGGCCGCGCTGACGGTGGTGCTCACCCGGCTGGCCGCGGCGCCCGCCGCGCCCGCCGTGCCGCCACCGCCGCCGCCGGCCTCGAGCTGGGCGGACCGCCGGCGCGCGCTGGGCCTGGACCCGGCGCCCGGACCGGACGGCTGGCGGGCCAGCGCCCTGCCGCGGGCGAGCCGGTGGTGACCGGCGGGTGAGCACCCCGGGGCCCCGCCCGCCCGGCGCGGTGCGGGTGGTGCACGCCGCCGACGTGCACCTGGACTCCCCCCTGCGCGGGCTGCGGCGCCTGGGCGACGACGCCGTCGCGCAGACCCTGCGGGTGGCGACGCGCGGCGCGCTGGAGCGGCTGGTCGCGCTGTGCGTGGACAGCGGCGCCGACGCCCTGGTCCTGGCCGGCGACCTGTACGACGGCACCTGGCACGACTACGCCACCGGGCGCTTCTTCACCCGGCAGGTGCAGCGGCTGGACGACGAGGGGGTCCGCGTCTTCCTCGTCTCCGGCAACCACGACGCCGAGAGCCAGATCACGCACTCCCTGACCCTGCCGGGCAACGTGCACCGCTTCTCCGTGGACGGCCCCGAGACGGTCGTGGACGAGCACCTCGGCCTGGCCGTGCACGGCCAGGGGTACCGCACGCGGGCGGTCTCCTCGAACCTGGCCGCCGGCTACCCGGGCCGGGTGCCGGGCGTGGCGAACGTCGGCCTGCTGCACGCCACGGTCGACGGCAGCCAGGGCGAGCACGAGCGGTACGCGCCGTGCTCGGTGGCCGACCTGACGGCGCTGGGCTACGAGTACGTCGCCCTGGGGCACGTGCACGCCCGCGAGGTGCTGGCCACCGGCGCCACCACGATCGCCTACTCGGGCAACCTGCAGGGCCGGCACCCGCGCGAGACGGGCGCCAAGGGCGCCCACGTGGTGGACCTGGTGCCCGGGCAGGAGGCACGGGTGGCCTTCCACGCCCTGGACGTGGCCCGCTGGGAGTCGCTGGCCGTGGACGTCACCGGCGCCGCGGACGTCGCCGAGGTCGCCGGCGCGCTGCACCGGGAGATGCTCGCCGCCCGGGAGGCCGCCGGGGACCGGCCCGTGGTGGTGCGCGCCCGCCTGCACGGGCCCACCGCGGCCGCCGCGGCCCTCGCCGACACCGAGCGGCTGCGCCAGGAGGCGGAGCAGGCCGCCGAGGCCGCGGGCGTGGTGCTGGAGAAGGTGGAGTCCCGCGCCCGCCCGCCGCGCGCCGGCGGCGGCGACGACCCGGAACTGCTGGAGGCGGTGCGCCGCGCGGCGCAGGCGATGGCGGGCGACCCGGCGCTGACGCAGCACGTGCGGGGCGTGCGCAACGAGGTGGGCCGGCTGCTGAAGGAGGCGGACCTGCTGGACCTGGGCGACCCGCGCGCGCTGCGCGCGCTGGCCGAGCGCGCCGCGGAGGACCTGACCACCCGCCTGGCAGGGGGCCGCTGATGCTGCGGCACGTGCGCCTGGCGCCCTACGGCGCGTTCGAGGCCGCCGAGATCGCCCTGGGTCCGGGGCTGACGGTCGTGGTGGGGCCCAACGAGTCCGGCAAGTCCACGCTGCTGGCGGCGGTGGAGGACCTGCTGTTCGGGTTCGAGAAGAGCCCGCGGTACGCGTTCACGCACGCCCGCGCCCGGCTGCGCGTGCACGCCCGGTGGGACGACGGCGACGGCGCGCGGGAGCTGGTGCGCTCCTCGCGCGGCCTGCTGGCCGGCGACGGCGACGAGGCGGTGCCGGCGCCGTGGGCGCAGGACGGCTGGGACCGCACCGCGTGGGTGCAGCGCCTCGGCCTGGACCACGAGCGGCTGCGCGCGGGGGGCCGGCTGGTGCTGCGCGGCGACGGGGACCTCGCGGCGCTGGTGTTCACCGCCCACCACGGCAGCGGCGCGCAGGAGCTGCTGGAGTCGCTGGACGCGGAGGCGGACGGGCTGTGGCGCCCGCGCGGCAGGTCGGTGCTGAAGGAGCACCTGGCGGCGGTCGAGGCGCTGGACGCCGAGCTGGCGCGCACCGCCGTGCGGGCCGGGGAGGTCGAGGCGGCCCGCACCGCGCTGGAGGCCGCGCGGGAGGGCGCCGAGCGGGCGCTGGAGCGCTGGCGGGGCGAGCGCGCCCGGCACGAGGCGGCCGAGCTGCGGGTGCGGCTGGCACCGCGGGTGCGGGCCGCGCTGCGCGAGCGGGTGCGGTCGGCGGAGCTGGCGGCGGAGCTGGCCGGCGCGGGCGGTGCCCTGGACGCGGCGGCCGTGGACGCGCACGCGGCCGCCGTCGCCGTCCGCGACGCCTCCTCGGCCGCGCTGGTGGCGCTGGAGCAGCGGGCGCAGCGGCTGAGCGCCGACCGGGCGCGCTGCACCGTCGAGGAGGACGTCCTGGCCGCCGGCGAGGAGCTCGACGCGCTGCTGGGCGCGCGCCAGGCCCGCGCCCAGGACGCGGACGAGGCCGCCGAGGCGCGGCGCACGGCCGCCGAGGCCCTGCGGGAGGCCCGCGCGGCGCTGGCGGAGCTCGGCCCGGTGCCCGACGGCGCCCTGGAGGAGGTCGTGCCGGCCGTGCTGGCGCGGCTGCGGGTGCCCGCCGACCGCGCCGCGGACCTGTCGGCGCGGGCGGCGGCGTGCGCCGACGCCGAGGCCGAGCTGGCCCGCGCGCGCGACGAGCTGGCCGCGGCGCGCACCGCCGCGGCCCGCACCGCCACCACCGCCGAGGTCGCCGAGGACGACGCGGCGCTGCTGCGCGAACTGGTCGGCGCGGCCGAGCGGGAGGGCTCCGCGCTGCGCACGTGGCGGGCGGCGCTGGCCGAGCGGGACGCGCGCACCGCCGCGGCCCGCGCCGCCGCCGTCGCCGCCGGTGCCGTGGACCCGGACGCGGCCGTCCTGGAGCAGCCCGCGCTGGACGACGCCCTCGTGCGGCAGCGGCACGAGGCGCTGCTGGCCGCCGGTGCGGAGCTGGAGCGGGCCGCCGCCGGGCGCGAGCGCTGCGAGCGCGCGGCCCGCGCGGCGGAGGCCGAGCTGGCCGAGGCGTCCGCCGGCGCCGGGAGCGCCGGCGAGGAGGAGCTGGACGCGGCCCGCGCCGCCCGCGACGCCGCCCTGGAACCGGTGCGCGCCGGCGCCGCGCTGGACGCCGCCGCCGCCGACGCCCTGCTGGCGGCGGTCGCCCGCGCCGACGCCGCCGCCGACGCCCTGCTGGAGCACGCCGAGGCCGCCGCCCGGCTGCGCCAGCTGCGCCGCGAGGCCGAGCGCGCCGCCGCCGAGGAGCGCGCTGCGACCGCCGCCGAGCAGGCCGCCCGCCGCTGCGCCGAGCAGGCCCGCGCCGCCCGGGACGAGCTGTTCGCCGCCGCCGGGGTGCGGGCCCCCGAGCAGGACCCCTCGGCCGTGCTGGCCGCGCTGGCGCAGCTGGGTGCCGAGCGGGCCGCGGCGGCCGCCGCCGACGGGCGCGCCGGCCAGCTGCGCGCCGACGCCGACGCCCAGCTGGAGCGGCTGGCGGTGGTGCTGGGGCGCTGCGGGCGCGCCGGCGCCGCCGACGCCGGGCTGGAGCCTGCGCTGGAGACGGCCCGGGCGGTGCTCGCCGCCGCGGCCACCGCCGCCGAGGAGCGGGCCCGCAGCACCGAGCGCGAGCGCGCCGCGCAGGAGGCCGCCGAGCGGTGCGCGCACCGGGCGGAGGAGGCCGAGCGGGCCGCGCAGGCCTTCGCCGCGGCCGCGGCCGCCGCCGGGCTGCCGGACGGGCTGGGGCCGCAGGGCTGGGCGGCCCGCGCGCGGACGCTGCAGGTGGCGGTGGAGCGCGCGGACGCGGCGGGGGCGGAGCTGGCCCGCGCGCTCGCGCGCGAGGAGCGCGCCGGGGCGTTCGCCGCGGACGTCGCGGACGTCGCCGCCCGCCTGGGCGCCGCGTGCGACGCCGGGCGAGCGGAGTCGGTGGGCGCGGCGCTGTCGGCGCTGGCGGAGCGGCTGCGCACCAGCCGGGCCGACGCCGGCACCGCCGCCGCCCTGGAGCGGCAGCTGGCCGAGGTGGCGGACGAGCGCGCCCGCGAGCAGGCCCGCCGCGACGCCGCGGAGGCGGAGCTGGCGACGCTGCGGAGCACCGGCGAGGACCTGCCCGCGCTGGCCGAGCGCGCCGCGCGCAGCGCCGGGCTGCTGACCGCGCGCGCCGCCGAGCAGGCGGAGCTGGCGGCCCTGGCCGCCGAGGCGGGCGACCGGGACGCCGTGGCGCGGCTGCTGGAGGAGGTGGGCCCGCGCACCGACGCGGACCTGCGCACGGACGCCGAGCAGCTGGGCGCCGCCGCCGAGGCGGCGCACGAGGCGTGGGCGCAGGCGCGCGAGGCGGTGGGCCGCGCGGAGACGGAGCTGGAGCGCCTGACCAGCGGCGCGGACGCCAACGTGCTGGCGGCGCGGCGCGCGGAGGCGATCGCGGAGCTGCACGCCGCCACGGAGCGCTACGTGCAGGTGGACCTGCAGCGCACGGTGCTGCGCCGGCAGCTGGAGGAGTTCTCCGCGGCGCGGGAGAACCCGCTGCTGGTCGACGCCGGCCGCGTGCTGGCGGTGCTGACGGCCGGGCGCTGGACCGGCCTGAGCGCCGTCGACGACGGCGGCAGCCGCCGCCTGGCGGTGCGCCGCGGCGACGGGGAGGTGCTGGAGGGCGTGGACGGGCTGTCGGAGGGCACCGCGGACCAGGTGTTCCTGGCGCTGCGGCTGGCGGCGATCGCCGCCGAGCACCGCCGCCTCGTGCAGGCCGGGCGGGGCCCGCTGCCCGTCGTGCTCGACGACGTGCTGATGACGTTCGACGAGTCCCGCACGGGTGCGGCGCTGGCGGCGCTGGCGGAGCTGGCCCGCGAGGTGCAGGTGGTGCTGCTGACCCACCACGCGGACGTCGCCGAGCGGGCGGCGGGCCTGGCCGGCGACGGCCACGACGTCACGGTGACGCGGCTGCCCGCTCCCCCGGCGGCCGCGGACCTGGCCGCCGGGGCCGCGAGCGGTGCCGCCCGCCCGGCGAAGCCGTCGCGACCGGCCGGCGCCGACCCGCAGCTGGTGCGGGCGTGGGCGCGCGGGCAGGGCCGGCAGGTCGCCGACCGCGGGCGGGTCAGCGAGCAGCTGGTGCTGGAGTACCTCGCCGCCCACGACCTGTCCTGAGCGCTCAGCCCGCCCCGGCCGCCGCGTACGAGACCCCGAGCCGGGCGGCGACCTCGTCGAGGGCGCGCATCCCCGCCACGACGTCGGCGGCGGGGCGCAGCGGCGTGCTGGTGCGCCCGGCGCCGATGCAGGCGGCGACCTCGGTGGCCTGGTGGTGCAGGCCGCCGTGGTCACCGGGCTCGGGGTCGCTCCAGCGGTCCAGCAGGCGGCCGTCGGCGGCGCGCAGCTCGACGTCGCCGGGGGTGAAGAACCGCCCGGGCAGCACCAGGGTCGCGTCCGTCCCGGCGATCACGGCCGTGCAGGGGGTGACGCTGAACAGGGTGGTGTGCAGCACCGACTGCCGGCCGCCGGCGTGCGCGAGCAGCGCGGAGGCCTGGCCGTTGACGCCGGTGGGGGCGTCCTCGCCGGAGGCGTGCACCGCCTCGGCCGGTCCCAGCGCCCACGTCGCCAGCGCGGTGAGGTAGCTGCCGAGGTCCAGCAGGGTGCCGCCGGCCAGGGCCGGGTCGAGGATGCGGTGGCCGGGCTCGAAGTGCTCGCCGTGGTCGGCGAGCAGGGTCCGCACGTCGCCCAGCAGCCCGCGGTCGAGGACCTGGCGCACGACGTCGAAGCGGGGCAGGAACAGCGTCCACATCGCCTCGGCGCAGAACACCCCGCGGGCGGCGGCGGCCCCGGCGACCTCCTGCGCCTGGGCGGCGTCCAGGCCGAGGGGCTTCTCCACCAGGACGTGCTTGCCGGCCTCGACCGCCAGCAGCGCCAGGTCGCGGTGCGTGTGGTGCGGGGTGGCGACGTAGACGACGTCCACGGACGCGTCCGCCAGCAGCGCCTCGTACGAGTCGTGGGCGACCTCGACGCCGGCGGCACCGGCGAATCGCTGCGCCGAGGCCCGCCCGCGCGAGCCGACGGCGACGACGCGCTGGTCGGTGGAGGCGGCCAGCGCGGCGGTGAAGCGCTGCGCGATCCACCCGGTGCCCAGCACGCCCCAGCGCAGCGCCGGCACGGCCTCGCGGCGGCGGCGCGGGGCGGGCAGGCGCAGCTCCGCGGCGCTCACCGCTGCACCGCCTCGGGGCGGCCGGAGCGCATCGAGGCGATCGCGGCGGCGGCGACGCGCTGGGCGGCCACCCCGTCGGCGGCGCTCGCCAGCGCGGGGTCCACCGGCCCGCCGCGGGCGGCGTCCACCCACGCCTGCAGCTGCAGGCGGTAGGCGTCGGCGAACCTCGGGCGCCAGTCGGGGTCGTGCACGCGCCCGTGCCGCAGGTCGCGGTCGACCTCCAGGCGGGCGGGCACCGGCAGCGTCGCGGCGCCCTCGGAACCGGCGACCTCGCAGCGCACGTCGTAACCGTAGCGAGCAGCCAGGAACACCTCGACGGTGCTCAGGGCGCCGTCGGCGGTGCGCAGCAGCAGCACCTGCGGGTCCACGAGCGCCGGCTCCCCCGCCGTCGCGGCGGCGGGCGCGTGCCAAGACACCTCCACGGCCTCGCTGCCCAGCAGCCACGGCACGACGTCGAGGTCGTGGATCGCCGAACCGGTCACCGACGACTCCGACGTCGCGCCCGGTCCGGGGGCCACGCCTCGGCTGACGTGGTGCACCAGGACGGGCCGGCCCAGCTCCCCGCCGCGCAGCGCCCGCGCCAGCGCGGCGTACCCGGGGTCGAAGCGGCGCATGAACCCGACCGCGAACGGCGGCGCCCCCGGCGCCGACGCCGCGGCGGCCACCTCCAGGGCGCCGTCCAGCGTGGGTGCGAGGGGTTTCTCGCACAGCACCGGTTTCCCCGCGGCCAGGGCCGCGGCGGCCAGCTCCGGGTGGGTGGCGTCGGGCGAGGCGACGACGACGGCGTCCACGTCAGCGGCGCCGACCAGCTCCAGCGGGTCGGCGAGCACGCGCGCTCCCCCGGCGTCGGCGGCCGCGGCGGCGGCCCGGGCGGTGTCGGGATCGGCGACGGCCGTGACCGCGGCGCCGCTGACGAAGCGGTGCAGCGTGCGGGCGTGGTCGGCGCCCATGACCCCGGCACCGGCCACGCCCACCCGCAGGACGCGCTGGGTCACGCGCGCACCTCGCGGCGGCGCCCGGCGTGCTCGCGCAGGCGCGCGACGGTGTCGGCGGTGTCGGCGTCCTCGCGCAGGCAGTCCCGCAGCACCTCCGCCTGCGAGGGCGGGTTGATGCGCCCGACCGGCTGGTCCAGGTCCAGGTCGGTGGGGAACGGGTACCCCTCGGCGGAGGCGGCGATCACGTTGCCCAGCACCTCGTCGGGGACGCCGGCGGCGCGGCGGGCGCGCAGCTCCGGGTACAGCGCCTCGCACACCGCCAGGCGGTCCACGACCTCCAGGGAACGGCCGAACGCGGAGGAGACCTGCAGCAGGTTCGCCATGCGCTTGACGTCCGCGGACACGTTGGACCCGGCGCAGTGGAACAGCGCGGGGTTGAAGAACACCGCGTCGCCCTTGCGCAGCGGCAGCTGCACGTGGTGCTCGTCGAAGTAGGCGCGGAACTCCGGCAACCCCACCGCCAGGTAACCGGGTTCGTACTTCTGCGAGTGCGGCAGGTACATCGTCGGCCCGGACTCCACGGGCATGTCGACGTGCGCCACCGCGCCCTGCAGCGTCATCACCGGCGAGAGGCGGTGCACGTGCGCGGGGAACCGCTCGGCGGTCTGAAGGGGCATGAACCCCAGGTGGTAGTCGCGGTGCGGGGTCTGCGCGGTGCCGCCGGGGTTGACGACGTTGAGGTCGGAGATGACCTGGTACTGCGGGCCCAGCCACGCCGTGGAGACGAGGTCGACGACGTCGGTGGCGTAGTAGTCGCAGAACACCCCCGGGTCCCGGCGGGCGAGCTTCTCCAGCGCCCCCCACACGCGGTCGTTCGCGCCGGGCTTGGCGAAGTGGTCGCCGGCGGTGACGCCGGAGGCGTGCTGCTCGTCGATCATCGCCTGGTACGCGGCGGTGGCGCGGTCGACGACGGACTCCTCGAACGCCCCCGCGAACACGGCGATGCCGGCCCCGTCGGCGAGGACGCGGGCGATCTCGTCCTGCGCCTCGCGGCGGGCGCTCTCACCGCCGCCGGACAGGTGGGCGCGCAACCGCTCGCCGTAGACGGGCACGCCGCGCTCGACGCGGTCGGCCAGGGGCACCTCGTCCGGGTCGGTGCCGGCCTCGACGAGGCGGCGGAACTCGTCCAGGTCGCAGTCCTCGCGGGTCAGCCAGGTGGTGGAGCGGCGGGTGGCGGGTGCGGTCACGGGGGAACCTCCTCGGCTCGGCGGCCGGTGGGCCGGTGGCCTCTCACCGGTGAGGGCCACGCCCGTGACGCTACGGCTCGCAGCGGCGTCGCGGGCCTTGCCGATCCGTCATTTTCCCACCATCCTCGCGCCGTGCCCCGCACCTTCCGCGTCCGCGACATCGCCTGGCAGGCCGGGGTCTCGGAGACCACCGTGGACCGGGTCCTCAACGGCCGACCGGGGGTGCGCGCCACCACCGTCGACGAGGTGCACCGGGCGATCGCGGACCTGGAGCGCCAGCGCACCCAGCTGCGCCTGACGGGGCGCACGTTCGTCGTGGACGTCGTCGTGGACGCCCCGGAGCGCTTCACTTCCGCCGTGCGCGACGCGCTGGAGCGCACCCTGCCGGTGCTGCGCCCGGCCGTGCTGCGCTGCCGGTTCGACTTCTCCGACGAGGCGCCCGCCGGGCAGGTCGCGCAGCGCCTGCTGCGCGCCGCGCGGCGCGGCTCGCACGGCGTGGTGCTCAAGGCCCCCGACCACCCCCGGGTGCGCGAGGCGGTCGGTCGGCTGCACGAGCGCGGGGTGCCGGTGGTCACCCTGGTCACCGACCTGCCGGGCAGCGCCCGCGTCGCCTACGTGGGCATCGACAACCGGGCGGCCGGGGCGACCGCGGCGTACCTGGTGGGCCGGTGGGGCGGGCCGGGCGCGGGGACGGTGCTGGTGGCGCGGGGCCGCTCCACGTTCGAGGGGGAGGACGCGCGGTTCGAGGGGTTCCGGCGCACCCTGGGCGAGCACTTCCCGCGGATCGCCGTGCGGGAGGCCGCCGACGGGGCGCCGCTGGCGGAGCTGGTGCGCGCGGCGCTGCGCGAGGACCCGGGCGTGGACGCCGTCTACTCGATGTACGCCTCGGGCAGCTCCGCGGGTGTGCGGGAGGCGTTCGCGCAGGCGGGCCGGGCGTGCCGGCTGTTCGTCGGGCACGACCTGCACCCCGAGCACGAGCACCTGCTGCGCACCGGGGAGCTGGACGTGGTGCTGCACCACGACCTGCCCGGGGACCTGCGCCGGGCCTGCCACGCGCTGCTGCAGGCGCGCGGGGAACTGCCCGGCGCCCCGCACTCGTGGCCGTCGTCGGTGCAGGTCGTCACGCCGTTCAACCCGCCGCTGCCCCTGCCCGCCCCCTGACCCCCCTGCCCACCTCGGGGGGGAAACAATGTTTTCGCCCCGGGGGGGGCCCACGGGGGGCGGTTAACATGGTTTTCGCCGGTGGGGGGGGGGTGATGGGTGGGGGGGGGGGGGGTGGGCGGCGCCCCCCCCCCTCCGCGGCGCTCACCGCTGCACCGCCTCGGGGCGGCCGGAGCGCATCGAGGCGATCGCGGCGGCGGCGACGCGCTGGGCGGCCACCCCGTCGGCGGCGCTCGCCAGCGCGGGGTCCACCGGC
>NZ_JBJLSE010000065.1:0-22090 GCF_050871845.1 Kineococcus arenarius subsp. arenarius | reverse complement strand
GCCGATGGTACTGCCTGGGAGACTGGGTGGGAGAGTAGGTCACTGCCGGCCACTCACTTTTTGTGGTGAGGTCGTGAAAGGCCCTGCGCCCCTGTGGGGGGTGTGGGGCCTTTCGTGCGTTCCGGGGCCATATCGAAGCGCCCCGCGTCGAGCTGACGCCTGCTCACCGACGTCCTGCTGTCCGACGGCCTGCTGCTGCGGTTCGCCGAGCCAGGGGCAGGACGTACTGGGCCGATCCGCGACGCACCCGTCCCCACCTGTGACGCGGGGTGCGGTGCTCAGGGGCGCAGCACGGTGATGCCGGCGGTCACCGGGCGTTCGAGGTCGCTCAGCGCCCGGGGACCCGCCTCCAGGGGGAGCTCCCGGCCCACCAGGCGTGCCAGGGGGAAAGCGCCCGAGGTGACCAGCGACATGAGGCGCGGGTAGTCGTGGGCGGCCATGCCGTGGCTGCCGAGGACCTGCAGCTCCAGCGCGATGACCCGGTCCATCGGCACCGTCGCAGGGCCCGCCGCGGCCGGCAGCAAGCCGACCTGCACGTGGCGACCCCGGCGGCGCAGGCAGCGCACCGACGCCTCGCACGTGGCCGGCAGGCCGACCGCGTCGATAGATACGTGGGCGCCCCCACCGGTGAGGTGCTCGACCGCGGCCGCGACAGGGCCGTCGGTGGGGTCGACCACGTGTTCAGCGCCGAAGGACGCTGCCAGTGCCCGCGCCGCCGGAGACGGGTCCGTGGCCACGACCCGCGCGCCCGCCGCGGCGGCGATCGCCACGGCCGACAGGCCCACACCGCCGCACCCGTGCACGGCGACGAACTCACCGGGGCGCACCCGCGCCACGTCCGAGACCGCCCGGAACGCCGTCGCGACCCTGCAGCCGAGCGCCGCGGCGGCGCTGGACGGCAGGTCGTCGCGCAGGCGCACGAGGTTGACGTCGGCGTGGTCCAGAGCCACCAGCTCGGCGAAGGAGCCCCAGCCGGTGAAGCCCGGCTGGGTCTGCGCCCGGCACACCTGCTGCTCGCCGGCGGCGCACTCCGGGCAGGTGCCGCAGGCCGTCACGAACGGGGTGGTGACCCTGTCCCCGGGGCGCCAACCGCGCACGCTCCCGCCGACCGCGACCACGGTGCCCGCGAGCTCGTGACCGGGCACGTGGGGCAGGGCCACGTCCTCGTCGTGGCCCTGCCACGCGTGCCAGTCGCTGCGGCACACCCCCGTCGCCTCGACGGCGACGACCACCCCGTGCGGGGCGGGAGCGGGGTCGGGGACCTCCGTCAGGCGGGGCAGGGCCCCGAACCGCTCGACGAGGACCGCGCGCACCTCAGGCGGAGGGCCGGTCGAGGACGTCGACCAGGGCGGAGGCGTCGCCGGTGTAGTCGCCCGGCGTCAGCAGCGACAGGCGGGCCGCCTCACCCTCCGGCAACCCCAAGCCCGCGACGAACTCGCGCAGCTTGGACTGGTCCACCTTGCGGCCGCGGGTCAGCTCCTTGAGCCGTTCGTACGGCTCGGGCAGCCCGTGCACGCGCATCACCGACTGCACCGCCTCGCCCAGGACCTCCCAGGTCGCGTCCAGGTCGGCGGCCAGTGCGGCGGGCACCGCGTCCAGGCCGGCCAGGCCCTTGCGCGCGTTCTCGATCGCCAGCAGGGAGTGGCCGAAGGCGACACCGATGTTGCGCTGCGTGGAGGAGTCGGTGAGGTCGCGCTGGAGCCGGGAGGTCGTCAGCGTCTCCTCCAGCACCCGGAACAGCCCGCCGGAGACCTCCAGGTTGGCCTCGGCGTTCTCGAACCGGATGGGGTTCACCTTGTGCGGCATCGTGGAGGACCCGACGGTCCCCTGACCGCGAACCTGCGCGAAGTAGCCGTAGGAGATGTACGTCCACACGTCGGTGCAGAGGTTGTGCAGCACCCGGCCGAAGCGGGAGACGTCCGCGTACAGCTCCGCCTGCCAGTCGTGGGACTCGATCTGCGTGGTCAGCGGGTTCCACGTCAGGCCCAGGGACTCCACGAAGGCCCTCGACACCGCCGGCCAGTCGGTGCCGGGCACGGCGGTGCGGTGGGCGGCGTAGGTGCCGGTGGCGCCGTTGAACTTGCCGAGGAACTCCGCGCGCCCCACGCGGACCAGCTGCCGGCGCAGCCGGTGCGCGAGGACCGCGAGCTCCTTGCCGAGCGTCGTCGGCGTCGCGGGCTGGCCGTGGGTGCGGCTGAGCATCGGCAGGTCGCGCAGCTCGTGGGCCATGCGCGCGACGTCGTCGGTGAGGGCGGTCGCGGCCGGCAGCCACACCTGCTGCACCGCGTCGCGCACCATGAGGGCGTAGGAGAGGTTGTTGATGTCCTCGCTGGTGCAGAACAGGTGCACCAGTTCGGCGACGTCGGCCAACGACGTGCCCTCGAGGCGCCGCTTGATCCAGTACTCCACGGCCTTGACGTCGTGGACGGTGATGCGCTCGATCTCGGCGAGCTCGGCCACGGCCGCGGCGTCGAAGCGCAGCGGCAGCGCGCGCAGCAGCGCGACCTCCTCGCCGGTCAGGCGGCGCACCCCCGGCACGACGTCGTGCGTGCCGAGGTGGATGAGCCACTCGACCTCGACGTGGATGCGGCGGCGGTTCAGCGCCGCCTCGGACAGGTGCTCGGCCAGGGGCGCCACGGAGCGGCGGTAGCGCCCGTCGAGGGGGCCGAGGGCCGGTTCTCCGAGGCTGGCGGGTGCGAGGTCCACGGGCGCTGCGGTCACGCGCCCCATGGTCCCACGGCCACGACCGCCGCCCGAGCCCGCGCACCTCGGTCACGGCAGGGGCGTGCGGCGCAGCACCGCCTCGCCGGCGCGAGACGGGTCCAGCGGGACGGGGGAGCGCAGCACGCCGGGACCGCGCGACAACCGCCCGTCGGACACGGGGGTGCAGCGCAGCCCGCCGCGACCGCGCATCGCGCGGTGGGCGCCGTCGGCGACGACGCGGTCCATCCACGCGCACGGGTTCGCCGGCCGTCCGCCGCGCAGGCGCACCGTCCCGGCGTCGGTGACCAGCTCGAACTCGTGCCCGCGCAACGGATCCAGCTCGACGCCGCGCACGACGAGGTTGCGCCGCGCCAGCAGGGGGTCCGGTACGGCGGGCAGTGCCAGGTCGGCGGCGACCGCCTCCCACGCCTCGACCGCCAGGAAGGTCACGGCGGCGTCCATGTGGGCGGCCTTGCCGAAGAACCGGTCCCCGCGGATCCCCTTGCCCGCCACCACCTCCACCTCGTCGAGGTCGTGGGTGGGCACCTGCGCCGCCCCCTCGCGGGGGCGGCCGAAGTAGGCGTGCCCGGGGGAGACCAGCAGGTGCAGGACCTCGACGGGGTGCTCGTGCAGCGGTGCGCCCGCCTGGCTGCTCACAGGGCCAGCGCCCGCTCGGCCGCGCGCACAGCCTGGGCGCCGTACCCGCCGCCGAACAGGGTGGCGTGCACGAGCAGGGGGTGCAGCTGGTGCAGGGGCACCCGGTCCCGCCACCCGGCGGGCGTGCCCGCCGCCTCTGTGCATGCGGCGAGCACCCGCTCCAGGTGGGGCAGCCCGAACAGGGCCAGCATCGCCAGGTCCGTCTCGGGGTGGCCGCCGTGCGCGGCGCAGTCGATGAGCACCACCCCGCCCGGCGACCACAGCACGTTGCCGGACCACAGGTCCCCGTGCAGGCGCGCGGGGCGCTCGCCGCCGGCGCACAGGGCCTCGTCGCCCTCGTTCAGCCGCTGGCACACGCGCTCGACGAGCGCCGCGCCCGCCGCGTCCACCGCGCCGCGGTCGCGCGCCGTGCGCAGGTACGGCTGCACCCGCCGGGTCGCGTAGAAGAGCCCCCACGGTTCGGGGGCGGGGCTCATCGGCAGGGGCAGCGACGCGATCCACGCGTCCCCCGGCACACCCGGGGGCGGTGCTCCGAAGCGGTCCGCGCCCGCGGCGTGGGTGGTGGCCAGGTCGCGCCCGAACGCCTCGGCGGCTGCGGCCGTGGCGGGGACCTCCTCGACGCGGTCGAGCACGAGGGCGTCCTCGCGCACCTCGCGCACCCGGCACACCGCCGCCCCGCCGGCCGCGGCGAGCCATGCCAGCCCGGCGGCCTCGGCCGCCAGCGCTCCCGGCGGTGCTGCCGCCCGCTTCACGAACTCCCGCCCGCCGGTCGCTCCCGCGCTCACGCCCCCATGGTCACCGGGCGCTGCACAACGGGCACCCCGGGGCCGGTGTCCACAGGCGCCGCCGCGCGGCGGGGGAGGGGCCGGCGGTGCGGCCTAGCGTCCTCGCGGCGAGGACGGGGACCGGCCGGGTGGTGGCCGGGAGGGAGGAGCGCAGGTGGGGCCGGAACTGGGTGAGGCACGGCTGGGGGCGCTGGTGCGCGAGGTGGCCCGCGTCGGCGAGGGCGTGCGCGAGGCGGGCGAGCGGCTCGCCGGCGTCGACGGGATCGACTGGGACGGGGCCGGTGCGGCCGCCTTCCGCTCGCGGCTGGCCGAGGTGGTCCGCGCTGCCGGCGCCCTCGCCGCGGGGTGCGAGGAGGCCGCCGGGCGGCTCGCGGCGCACCGCGGTGCCGTCGTGGCCCTCGGTGCGGCGACCGCCGCGGGGACCGGTTCGTCCGCGGGTGCGGCGTGAGCGACGCGCTGACCGTCAGCGCAGGCTCCCTCGCCGTCGACCCCGACGCGCTCGACGCCGCCGCCGCAGTGCTGGCTCGGGCCGCCGCCGACGTCGCCACGTGCGGTGCGGAGCTGGCGGCCACCGCCCTGGACCCGGCGTTGCTTCTCAGCGCGCCCCTGGTGCCGGCGACCGGGGTTCCCGCCGAGCGGGCCCTCGCGGAGCTGCTGCTCGGTCCGGGGGCGGCCGTGCCCCTGGCCGCCCGGGTGCTGCTGCTGTCCGCGCTGCTGCGCACGGCGTCGCTGCGCTACCGGGCGGGGGAGGCCGCCGCGGACGCGGCCGTGCAGGTCGCGCGCCGTGCAGCGGCGGAGGTCGTGGTGGAGGCCGCGCCGGCGCTGGCCGCGGGTGCTGCCGGGCTGCTGGCCGCCGACGTCGCGCTGCGCACCGCGCAGGCCCAGGACGCCGTGCTGGTCCGGGCCCTGGCGCAGGTGGCCGCCCGCGGTGAGCTGGACCTGGACGAGTTGACCGCGATCGCCCGCGAGGAGCACGGCCGGGTCGACGACCTCGTGCGCGGCGACGTCCACCGGGCCGGTCTGCTGCTCGCCGAGCACCCCTGGCTCGTGCAGGAGGCCGTGGCCACCGCTCCGGCGGTGCTGCAGACCGCCGCGGGACGATCCCCCCTGCTGGGAGCAGGGCTCACGGTGCTAGCTCCTCAGCTCCTGCGTCCCGGTGCGGGAGCGGCGGAGATCGCCGGTGCCCTGACCGCGGTGGGGGGTGTGAGCCCGCTGTTCCGGCGGACCGAGGTGCAGGTGTCGCCCGCGGCGCCGCGGGCCGTGCCCACCCGCCCGCCCCGGGGCATCGCCGAGGTCCTCGACGGGGTGGCGCACCAGTCCACCGGTTTCGCGCCGGACGGCCCGGCGGGCTCGGTGGGGGACCGCATGCCCGCGGCGGGCCGGCCCGAGGCGGGGGTCGTGCGGCTGGAACGGGTCACGCACGCCGACGGGTCGGTCGCGTGGATCGTCGAGGTGCCCGGCACGCAGGACTGGACGCCGCTGCCGGCGGCCGGCGGCACCCCCATGGACCTGACGACGAACCTGCGGGCCGTGGCCGGTCAGCCGACCGCCACCACGGCCGCCGTCGCCGAGGCGATGCGGCTGGCCGGCGTGGGTGCGCAGGAGCCGGTGATGCTGGCCGGGCACAGCCAGGGCGGGCTGACGGCTGCGGCGCTGGCCTCCGACGAGGCCTTCCTGCAGGCCTACCGCGTCACCCACGTCGTCACCGCCGGTTCACCCGTCGACGGCATCCGGGTGCCCGCGGGGGTGCGGGTGCTCTCGCTGGAGCACACCGGTGACCTCGTGCCCGCCCTCGACGGGGAGGCCGCCCGGGGATCGGCGTCGCGCACCGTCGTGCGCCGTGACGTCGGCGACGACCCGGACTTCGCCGCGGCCGTGGCCGACGACCCGCTGGTCGCGCACGGGTGGCGCAGCTACCTGGACACCGCCGCCCTCGTCGACTCCAGCACCGACGAGGCCCTGGTGGGCTACCGGCGCTCCGCCGGCGCCTTCCTCGACGCCCCCGGTGCCCGCGTCGACGTCTTCGACTACCGCGCGCAGCGGCGGTGAGCCGCGGTGCGGTTCAGGCGCCGGTGCGGGGCGTGAGCGCGCGGAAGGAGGAGCCGTGCCACACCAGCGGCTCGGTGTCGGGGGCGGTGCCCGTGGCGTGCACCTGCAGCAGCACGACGTCGTGGTCGCCGGCGGGGACCTCGGAGTGGATGCTGCACTCCATCCACACGGGTGCGCCGTGGACCAGGTGCGCCCCGGTGGGCGTCGTCGTGGTCTCGACGCCGGCGAAGCGGTCGGCGGCCCTGGAGGCCAGCTGGCGGGCGACGGCGTCGTGGGCCTCACCGAGCACGGACACGCCCAGCCGCGGTGCGTTGCGCAGCCTGGGCCAGCTCGTGGAGGTGTGCTGCACGGCGAAGAGCACCAGCGGGGGGTCGGCGGAGATGCCGACCTGGAAGGAGGAGGCGACGAGCACGACCGGCTCGCCGTCCACGACGGCGGACAGCGCGGCCACGCCCGAGGGGAACAGGGCGAAGGTCGAGCGCAACGCCGACGGGTCGTCCTCGAAGGGGACCAGGCGGGGGGTGCGCTCGGTGCCGGGATCGCGCATGGGGAACCGTCCAGCTGCTCGGGGTGGTCTCGGGTCGCGTGCGTCGCCGACCGCCCCGGTGGGCTCCGGGGTGTCGCCCGGCGACCGTACCCGCGAGCGCCGCGCGGTGCGCTCCCGCCGCCGCCGGTGCCCCCGGTCGCAGCGGGGAGCGGTCCTAAGCTGGCCCCGTGCCCACCCCCAGCGCCGTCGAGCTGCTCCCGCGCCTGCGGGCGAACATGGCGAAGGTCCCCGCCTACGTGGCCGGCCGTCCGCCCGCTGTGCGGGAGGGGGTGGAGGCGTTCAAGCTCTCCTCCAACGAGAACCCGTACCCGCCGCTGCCGAGCGTGCTGACGGCCATCACCCGGGCGGCCTCGCAGGTGAACCGCTACCCCGACCCCGCGGCGGGGGCGATGCTCGATGCGGTGGGGCGCCGGTGGGCCGTGGGGCCGGAGCAGCTGGCGGCGGCCACCGGCAGCGTGCGGCTGCTGGCGCAGCTGGTGGAGATCACCTGCGACCCCGGCGACGAGGTGGTGTTCGCGTGGCGTTCGTTCGAGGCGTACCCGATCACCGCTGCCATCGCCGACGCGACGGCCGTGCACGTCCCGCTGACGGCCGAGTCCCGCCACGACCTGCCGGCGATGCTCGCGGCGATCACCGCGCGCACCCGGGTGGTGGTGCTGTGCTCGCCGAACAACCCCACCGGCCCGGCGATCCGTTCCGGGGAGCTGGAGGGTTTCCTGGCGCAGGTCCCCGGCGACGTGCTGGTGGTGCTGGACGAGGCGTACCGGGAGTTCGTCGACGACCCGGAGGTGCCCGACGGGCTGGACGTGCTGCGCGCCCACCCGAACGTGGTGGTGCTGCGCACCTTCTCCAAGGCGTACGGGCTGGCGGGGCTGCGCGTGGGCGTGGCGGCCGCGCACCCGGAGGTCGCCTCGACCCTCCGGCGGGCGGCGACGCCGTTCGGGGTGAGCGGCATCGCGCAGGCGGCGGTGGTGGCCTCGCTGCAGGAGGCGGCCGAGGAGGAGCTGATGGGGCGGGTGGCCGCGCTGGTGGCCGAGCGTCGCCGCGTCGCCGACGGGTTGCGCGAGCAGGGCTGGGCGGTCCCGGACGCGCAGGGCAACTTCGTGTGGCTGCCGGCGGGCGAGCGCACGCCCGCGCTCGTCGACGCCTTCGGCGTGGAGGGGCTGTCGGTGCGGGGGTACGGCTCGGACGGGGTGCGCGTCACGGTCGGGGAGGCGGCGGCGAACTCCCGCTTCCTGGACGTGGCGGCCCGGCTGCGCTGACGCGCGCCCGCGTCCCGTGGAACGTCGACCTACTCTCGCGTAGGGTACGCACCCGTAAGGTACGGGACCGTAGGTTCGGGCCGCGGTCCCCGGCCACCGGTGGCGTCCGACGGAGGGGGAGCACGTGAGCGAGGCAGCGACCGACCCGGCCGGGTACCGCGCCGGCGAGATGGTGCAGCTGCTGGACGCCGACGGCGTCCGCCGCGAGCACCCGGGGTACGACGTGCGGCTCGAACCGGACGAGCTGCTCGGCCTGCTGCGCGACCTGGTGCTCATGCGCCGGCTGGACACCGAGGCCGAGGCCCTCCAGCGCCAGGGGCAGCTGGGTCTGTGGGCGGGCAGCCGCGGCCAGGAGGCCGCGCAGGTCGGCGCCGCCCGCGCCCTGCGCCGCCAGGACCACGTCTTCCCCACCTACCGCGACCACGGCTTCCTGCTGGTGCGCGAGGCGGACCCGCTGCACGTGCTGAGCCTGTACCGGGGCGTCGACCACGGCGGCTGGGACCCGGTGGCGCTCGGCGTGCACCCGTACACGCTGGTCATCGCCGCCCAGCTGCTGCCGGCCGTCGGCTACGCCATGGGGGTGCAGCGCGACGGCGCCGTCGGCACCGGCGACCCGGGGCGCGACACGGCCGTCGTGGCCTGCCTGGGCGACGGCGCCACCAGCCAGGGCGAGACCGCCGAGGCCCTGACGTGGGCGGCCGTCTACCACGCCCCCGTCGTGTTCCTGTGCCAGAACAACCAGTGGGCGATCTCCGAGCCCGTGCGACGGCAGTCGACGGTGCCGCTGCACCGGCGCGCCGAGGGCGTCGGGGTGCCCGGCGTCCTCGTCGACGGCAACGACGTGCTGGCCGTGCTGGCCGTGCTGCGCGCCGCCCTGGAGCGCGCCCGCGGCGGCGGTGGCCCCACGTTCGTCGAGGCGTACACGTACCGGATGGGCGCGCACACCACCGCCGACGACCCCGGTCGCTACCGCGACGCGGCGGAGGTCGACGCCTGGCGCGACCGCGACCCGATCGACCGGCTGCGCACCCACCTGCGCGCCGAGGGCGTCCTGGACGACGCCTTCGAGGAGGCGCTGGCCGTGGAGGCCGACGAGTTCGCCACGAGGCTGCGCGCCGGGGTGCGCGACATGCCCGACCCGAGCCCGGCGTCGATGTTCGAGCACGCCTACGCCGAGCCGCACCCGCAGGTGCAGGCCGAGCGCGACGAGTTCCTCGCCGCCTGGGCCCGCCACGAGCAGGACGCGCCGCAGCAGGAGCACCAGGACCAGCACGCCACCGCCGGGAGGGGCCGCTGATGGAGCGCATGCCGATCGCCAAGGCGATCAACGCCGGCCTGCGGGCCGCGATGGACCGCGACCCGCGGGTGCTGCTGATGGGCGAGGACATCGGCCGCCTGGGCGGGGTGTTCCGCGTCACCGACGGGCTGCAGAAGGACTTCGGCGAGGACCGCGTCCTGGACACCCCGCTGGCCGAGGCCGGCATCGTCGGCACCGCGCTCGGGATGGCGCTGCGCGGGTACCGGCCGGTGTGCGAGATCCAGTTCAACGGGTTCGTGTACCCGGCGTTCAGCCAGATCGTCACCCAGCTGGCGAAGCTGCGGGCGCGCTCGCGCGGCCGCCTGTCGGTGCCGGTGGTCATCCGCATGCCCGCGGGCGGCGGCATCGGTTCGGTGGAGCACCACTCCGAGAGCCCGGAGGTGCTGTTCGCGCACACCGCCGGGCTGCGCGTGGTGTACCCCTCCACCGCGCACGACGCGTACTGGATGGTGCAGCAGTCGATCGCCTGCGCGGACCCGGTGGTGTTCATGGAGCCGGAACGCCGCTACTGGGACAAGGGCGACGTGGACACCGACCTGGGCCCCGGCCAGGTGACGCCGCTGCACCGCGCGCGGGTGCTGCGCCCCGGCACCGACGCCACGCTCGTGGCGTACGGGCCCACGGTCAAGCTCGCGCTGGACGCCGCCGCGGAGGCCGCGCAGGACGGCACGCAGCTGGAGGTCGTGGACCTGCGCTCGATCTCCCCGCTGGACGTCGACACGGTGGCGGAGTCGGTGCGCCGCACCGGCCGGCTCGTCGTGGTCCAGGAGGCTCCCGTGTTCCACGGTGCGGGGGCGGAGATCGCCGCGCAGATCACCGAGCGGTGCTTCTACTCCCTGGAGGCTCCCGTCAAGCGCGTCGGCGGGTACCACCTGCCGTACCCGGCGGCCCGCGTGGAGGAGCACTACCTGCCATCGGTCGACCGCGTCCTGGACGCCGTGGAGCAGGCGCTCGCGGCCTGAACCGCGCGCCGCCACGGATCGAAGAACCCGCGACCCGAAGAACCCGAGAAACCCGAAGGGGACCTGTGCACCAGCGGTTCGCCCTGCCCGACGTGGGCGAAGGACTCACCGAGGCCGAGATCGTGTCGTGGAAGGTGCGCGCCGGCGACACCGTCGCGGTCAACGACGTCCTCGTCGAGATCGAGACGGCCAAGTCGCTCGTCGAGCTGCCGAGCCCCTACGCCGGCACGGTCGTGGAACTCCTGGTGGCCGAGGGGGCGACCGTCGAGGTCGGCGCGGACATCGTCGTCATCGGTGACGGGGTCGCCGGTGCGGTGGGCGCGGACGCGCCGGGGAACCGCTCGGCGACGGAACCCGCGATCGATCCGCAGCGCCGGCACGGTGAGGCGCCCGAGCCGGCCGCGGACGACGCCGAGGGGTCGGGGGCCACCCTCGTGGGGTACGGCACGCGCGAGAGCACCGTGCGCCGTCGCCGGAGCTCGGCTGCGGCCCCCGCGAGCCCCGCCCCGGTCCCCGCTCCGGGGCCCGCGCCCGCTCGCACCGGCGGCGGGCACGTCCTGGCCAAGCCCCCGGTGCGCAAGCTGGCCCGCGACCTCGGGGTGGACCTGGCCGACGCGGCTCCCACCGGCCCGGGCGGCACCGTCACCCGCGCCGACGTCCTGGCCCTGGTGCCCACGGCGCCCACCGAGCCGGCGTGGCGCGAGGACCGGCACGAGCGTGAGCGGCACGTGCCGATCCGCGGGGTGCGCAAGGCCACCGCCGCGGCGATGGTGGAGAGCGCGTTCTCCGCCCCGCACGTCACGGTGTTCACCACGGTCGACGCGACCCGCACGATGAAGCTGGTGCAGCGGCTCAAGACCGACCCGGAGTTCACCGGGGTGCGCGTCTCGCCGCTGCTGCTGGTGGCCAAGGCGCTGCTGGTGGCGGTGCGCCGCAACCCGGACATCAACGCGACCTGGGACGAGCAGAACCAGGTGATCGTGGTGAAGAACTACGTGAACCTGGGCATCGCGGTGGCCACTCCGCGCGGGCTGCTGGTGCCGAACGTCAAGGACGCCGACGAGATGACCCTGAAGGACCTCGCCGTCTCCCTGGGCGAGGTGGCCGCCCGGGCGCGCGAGGGCAAGGCGCAGCCGGCCGACCTGGCCGAGGGGACCATCACCATCACGAACGTCGGCACGTTCGGCATCGACACCGGCACCCCGATCCTCAACCCGGGCGAGGCGGCGATCCTGGCGGTCGGCAAGATCGCCCAGAAGCCGTGGGTGCACAAGGGCAAGGTGAAGCCGCGCTACCTGGCGACCCTGAGCCTGTCGTTCGACCACCGGATGCTCGACGGGGAGAGCGGCTCGCGGGCCCTGGCCGACATCGCCGCCGTGCTGGAGGACCCCGCGCGGGCCGTCACCTGGACCTGAGGCGGTTTCCCCGGGACTCCACCGGGTAGGTGCCCCGGTCGGAGGACGACGAGGGGAGCGGGGATGCCGGGCTGGTTCGAGGCGGGGCTGTGGGGGCTGCTGGGCGGGGCCGCCCTGGTCGTCGGTGCGGCGATCTCCTGGTTCGTCCGGGTGCCGTCCCGGATCGTCGCCGGGGTGATGGCGTTCGGCGCAGGGGTCCTGATCTCCGCGCTGGCCTTCGACCTCACCCAGGAGGCGGCGGACACCGGCGGCCTGCTGGTGACGACGCTGAGCTTCCTGGCCGGCGCCCTGGTGTACGTCGCGGCCAACGCGGTGCTGGACCGGCACGGTGCCCGGCACCGCAAGCGCTCCGGTGGGCAGCAGCCGTCGGAGTCGCAGCAGGGCGGCAGCGGTGCGGCCATCGCGATCGGGGCCCTGCTCGACGGCATCCCCGAGTCGGTCGTGCTGGGCGTGGGGCTGCTCGGCGGCGGCGGGGTGAGCACCGCGGTCGTGGCGGCGGTGTTCATCTCGAACGTCCCGGAGGGGCTGTCCAGCGTCGCCGGCATGAAGAAGGCCGGGCGCAGCGCGGGGTACGTCTTCGGGGTGTGGGGCGGCATCGCGCTCGTCAGCGCCCTGGCCGCCGCCCTGGGGTACCTGGCCCTGGGCAGCGCCTCGCCCCAGGTCATCGCCGGCATCACGGCCCTGGCCGCCGGGGCGATCCTCACGATGATCGCCGACACGATGATCCCGGAGGCGTTCGAGCGCACGCACGTGCTCACCGGCCTCATCACGACGCTGGGTTTCCTCGTCGCGTTCACGATCAGCCGTCTGGGCGCCTGAGCGGCGCGACCGGGTTCAGCGGTACCCGGTGGTGTCCGCCGGCCGGCCGGTCAGCACCACCTCCGTGACGTACCGGTTCCCGTCGGGCCGGCTGCCGTCGACGTCGTCGATCCCGTACTCGCGCGCCAGGGACCCGGAGTCCAGGGTCCGCCCGGAGAACCGGGAGCGCTGCGGGTCGGCGGCCAGCGCCGCCACGCACCGGCCCGTGAAGGTCGGCGACTCCGAGATGGCGAAGTGGGGTTCCTGCTCCAGCGCGTCGCGCCAGTTCTCCTCCGTGACGCCGAACGTCTCCAGCATCGCCTCCGAGCGGAGCCACCCGGGGGTCAGCGCGACGGCGGTGCAGCCGTGCGGTGCGGTCTCGGCGGCCAGCGCCACCGCGAGCGGGTGCGAGGCGGCCTTGGCGACGTGGAACGCCAGGGTGGTGCCGGTGCGGTAGCGGGAGTTGTGCTCGGCGGTCCCGTCCGTCATCACCACCGCGAGGCCACCGGGCTCCCGCAGCAGCAGGGGCAGCAGCGCGTGCGCGGTGACGACGTGCGACTCGATCCCCAGCCGCAGCATCCGCAGGCTCGCGGCCAGGTCGTGCTCCCACACCGGCGCTCCCCACGTCATCAGGTGGTCACCGCCCCACACGCCGTCGACGAGGACGTCGAGACGGCCGTGCTCGGCGTCCACCCGCGCGGCCAGCGCCTGCACCTGTGCGGGGTCGAGGTGGTCGCAGCGCACCGGCACGCCGCGGCCGCCGGCGGCGTCGACGAGGGCGGCGGTCTCCTCGACGGTCTCGGGACGGCCCACCTCGGAGCGGGCGGCGGCGCTGGAGCGGCCGGTCACCCACACCGTCGCCCCGGCACGGCCGAGCTCGACGGCGATCGCGCGGCTCGCGCCGCGGGTGCCGCCCGCCACGAGGGCGATGCGGCCGGTCAGGTCGGGAGAGGTCCAGTCAGTGCTCTGCTCGCTCACGCGACCACCGTCGCGCGCAACCCTGACAGCTGCCGTCAGGGTTCCCGGGCACGATGGTCGCGTGCGTTCCGAGAGGCTCGTGGCCCTGCTGTTCCAGCTGCAGCGGCGCCGGGCGGCGACGGTGGCGGAACTGGCGCGCGAGCTCGGCGTGTCGACGCGCACCGCCCACCGGGACGTCGCCGCGCTGCGCGCGGCCGGCGTGCCGATCTGGAGCGAACCCGGACGCGGCGGCGGCGTGCGGCTCGTCGACGGCTGGCGTTCGCACCTGGACGGGCTGACCTCCCGGGAGGCGGTCGCGCTGCTCACCCTCAGCGCGCCGCGGGCGCTGTCCGACCTGGGGCTGGACGGGGCGGTCGCCGCGGCGCACGCGAAGGTGGCCGCGACCCTGCCGCAGGAGCTGCGCGAGCGGGCCGGGGCCCTGGCGCAGCGGTTCCACCTCGACGCGTCCGGCTGGTTCCGCGCCGAGGACGACACCCCGGAGCTGGCGGTGCTGGCGCGGGCGGTGTGGGAGCAGCGGCCGGTGCGCCTCGCGTACGGCCCGGCGGGGGAGGGCGCCGAGCGGACCCTGGAACCACTGGGTCTGGTCCTCAAGGCGGGGGTCTGGTACCTGGTGGCGTCCTCGCGGGGGCGGGTGCGCACGTACCGGGTCGCCCGCGCCGGCGGCGCCGAACTGCTGCCCGGGCGCTTCGAGCGGCCGGCGGGTTTCGACCTGGCCGCGTGGTGGGCGACGTCGTCGGCGCAGTTCGCGCGTTCGCTGGGGCGGGTGGCCGTCACCGCGCGGCTGTCCCCGCGCGGGGTGCGGGCGCTGCCGCCGGTGCTCGGCGAGCAGGTGGCGGCCGAGGCGCTGGCGAGCGCCGGCGAACCGGACGCCGCGGGCTGGCGGACGGTGCGGTTCGCCCTGGAGGACCCCGCGGTCGCCGCCGGGCAGTTGCTCGCGCTGGGCGCGGACGTGGTGGTCGTGGAACCTGCGCAGGTGCGGCGGGAACTGGCCGCGCTGGCCGGCCGGGTGCTGGAGGCGCACACCTGTCCCCCGGGAGAGGTACTGGCCGGCGTCACCCGTTCGGAGTAGCGTCCGCGGCCCACGGGGCCGACGACGACCCCGTCAGGGTTGGAGGATCGGATGGCGCACCGGTTCAGGGCAGCATCAGTGATCACCATCGCGACGGTGGCCGGCCTCGGCCTGGCCGCACCGGCCGGAGCGGGTGCCCCGGCGCACCACGAGCGGGTCGAGGTCGTCGCACAGGGGCTCGACGACCCGTTCGGGCTGTCGTACCGCAACGGCAAGTTCTACGTGGCCGAGAGCACCACGGGCGAGATCAGCGGGATCATCCCCGGCGGCCGGGGCCCGGTCGTGCGGGTGGCGGGTTTCCCGGCCCCGGCGGGGGTCGACCGCACGGGCGAGGGGTTGCTCGTCGTCACCGGCGAGGGGGAGGACCCGGGGGCCTCCACGCTCTACCTGTCCAAGCCGGGGGTGGGTCCGCGTCCGCTGGCCGACCTGGCCGCCTACGAACTGGCGGAGAACCCCGACGGCCAGCGGCAGTTCGGCGACGACGGCGCGCCGCTGGACGCGCTGAGCAACCCGTTCGCCGTGCTCGGCGGCAGGGGCCACGGGGCGGCGTACGCGTACGTCGCGGACGCCGGGGCGAACGCCGTGCTGGCCGTCGACCGGCACGGCACGGTCAGCACGTTCTTCGTCCCGGACGTCGTCACCACCGGCCCTTGCGAGGGCGTGGAGAACAACGACCCCGAGCACGCCGGGTGCGACCCGGTGCCGACGGGCCTGGCGTGGGGACCGGACGGGAACCTGTACGTGTCGGGGCTCGCCGGTGAGGCACCCGGCGAGGGCCGCGTCTACGTGCTCGACCCGGGCACCGGGGAACTGCTGCGGGAGATCACCGGCCTGGACGCCCCGACGGGGGTGGCCGTCGGCGACGACGGCGAGGTGTACGTCTCCGAGGTGCTGGAGGGCGCGCCCCCCGGTGAGCCGGAACCCGGTTTCGACCCCTCGACCGTCGGCCGGATCGTCCGGGTGGACGTCGACGGGTCCCGCTCGGTCGCCCAGGTGCCGACGCCGCTGGGGCTGCGCTGGGCGCAGGGAGCCTTGCACGCCACCGCGTGGAGCGTGGCGGGGGCGTTCCTGGGGCAGGGCGGCCTCGGGCAGGTCGTCCGGGTGGACTCCTCCGCGTTCACCGCGGAGGACTGAGGGAACCGGGGCGGGCGGCCGGGGGGACCGCCCGCCCCTCGCCTCACAGCGGCTGGATGCCGAACGCCTCGGCGAGCTCCAGGATGCGCCGGGCGCGGCCCAGGCGCGGCAGGTCGGAACCGTCGCGGACCACGCCGCCGCTGGCCTCGAACCCCTCCACGACGTCCTGCGCCCAGGTGGCGTCGGTGGCGGTGGGGCTCATCACCTCGTTGATGACGGGGGCCTGGTCGGAGTCCAGGCACAGCTTGCCCATCATGCCCAGCGACACCGCGACCGAGGAGTTGTCCCGCAGTTCCGGCAGGCCGCCGCCGACGGTGGGGCCGTCGACCGGGCCGGGCAGGCCGCCGATGCGGCTGGCCACGACGAGGCGGCTGCGCGGGTAGGCCATGGCCAGGTCGTCGGCGCTGGCGCCGGTGTCGCGGCGGTAGTCGCCGGAGCCGAACGCGAGGCGGAAGGCGCCGCGCGCGCACGCGATGGAACGGGCCTCCTCGATGCCGAGGGCGGACTCCACCAGCGCCACCACGGGCGTCTGGCCGCCCAGGGCCTCGAACGTGTCGGTGACCTGCTCGCCGGACTCCGTCTTGGCCAGCACCACGCCCAGCAGGTTCGGGGTGCCGCGCAGCTGCTCGACGTCGTCGCGCCAGTGCGCGGTGGTGACGTCGTTGATGCGCACGAAGGCGCGCCCGCCGGCGCGCAGCCACGCGACGACGTCCTGGCGGGCGGCGTCCTTGCGGCTGGGGTCGACGGCGTCCTCCACGTCGAGCACGACCTGGTCGGCGCGGGACCGGGCCGCGGTGTCGAAGAGGTCCGCGCGGGCGGCGTTCACCAGCAGCCAGGTGCGCGCGTACCGCGGCTCCACGACGTGGACCGCCCTGTCGGTGCTCATGTCCGTCTCCTCACCCGGCCGCGGCCGGCTCCCCTCGCCGGCCTCGCCGCCGGCTCCTGAACCGCACCGACCGTAGCGGCCGCCCCCGAGCGAGCGTGCCGGAGGACGCCCCGGGGCGGCGTGACGTCGCGCACGGCGGCCCCTCAGCCCTCCCGTGCGCTCCGCACCCGGGCGACCGCCAGCTCGGCCAGGTCGGCGGCGTCGGCGGCGTCCACGCGGCGGTCCACCACCACCGTCGTCAGCGACAACCGCACCGTCGCACCCTCCTGCAGCACCAGCGGCTCGGACCACGCCACCGAGGGGCCGGCGCCCACGTAGTCGGACACCCGCACGAACCACGGCAGCAGCGGGCCCTCGTCCTGCACCAGCAGCACGCTGGACCAGGACCGGCCGTGGCGCCGGGTGAGCGCCAGCCACGGGGTGGTCGAGCCGTGCACGTCGCGCTCGTCGCCGGCGTCCTGCGTGAGCACCTGCGTCTCGTCGGCGCCGGCCAGCCGCCAGAACAGCCCGCCGTAGCCGGCGCCGGGGCGTCCGCGCACCGCGGGGCTGGTGACTGTCGTGGTCCGCGGTGCGCGCAGGTCGCTGCGCCAGCCCAGCGCCCAGGCCTCCACCTCCGGGGCCACCGCGCCGGTGAGCGTGCGCTCCTCGTGCAGCTGCGCGGTGCCGTCCTGGTCGAGCCAGGTGACCGGACCCGTCAGGGACGCGCCGGAGTGCCGCACCTGCGGCGCCTCGGCCCGCTGGTGGCCGTGGTTCAGCAGCAGCGTCGGCCCGCTGCCGGGCACGAAGGTGCGCCCGCCCCAGTACGAGGTGCCGTCGACGTCGTCCACGGCCAGCGATGCGCCGTAGTGGTGGCGGTGGTCCACGGGGCTGCTCGCGGTGACGGGGACGCCGGCCAGGGAGTGCACCGGGTGCAGGTGGGGGCGCCGGCTGTGCACCGGTGGCATGCCCGAGCCGTCGGCGTAGCGGGCCAGGGGCGTGCCCAGGCCCTCCAGGACCGCGCGCCCGGTCCCCTCCGTGCGCCAGCGCGCCCGCCCGCCGCCGGCCCGCCGCTGCACGAGCCCCGCGGCACCGGGGGAGTGCACCGGCAGCCGCCGGGGCGGCGGCACGGGGCCGGTGCTGGCGCGCACCGCCAGGACGGGCACCAGCACCCCGCTCGCGGCGTCCGGGGCGGCCGGGGCGCCGGTCAGGTGCGCCAGGTGGCGCATCGCGAGCCGGCCGATCTCGGCCTGGTCGACGCCCGTGGTGGTCAGGGAGGGGGTCGCGTACCGGGCCAGTTCGACGTCGTCGAAACCGGTGACGGAGATGTCGCCGGGGACGGCCACGCCGATCTCGTTGAGGCGGGCCAGCAGGCCGAAGGCGACCAGGTCGTTGAAGGCCAGCGCCGCGGTCGCCCGGGTGCCGAGGACCTCGTCGGCCACCCGGTGGCCGGCCTCGACGGTGGAGCCGGTGGCGATCGTGCTGATGCGCAGGTCCCCGTGCCGGCGGGCGGCCTCCTCCAGGGCGCGGGCGCGCACGCCGCTCGAGGCGGTGGTGGGCGGTCCGGCCAGCACCGCCAGGTGCCGGTGGCCCAGCCCGACGAGGTGGTCCACCAGGGCGTGCACGCCGTGGGCGTAGTCCACCCGCACCACGGGCGCGTCGATGCCGTCGAGGGGGCGGTCGGTGAGGACGACGGGGGACACCTGCGCCAGCAGGGCCCGCAGCTCCGGTTCCGGGGTGCGCGGCGCGGCGAGCACCAGCGCGTCGCAGCGCCGGCGGGCCTGCAGCGCGACGGTGGCCTCGTCGTCGCTGGCGTCGAGGGTCTCGGCGACGAGGACCCGCTGGTCCTGCTGCGCGGCGGCGGCCATCGCCCCGCGCACGACCTGCTGGAAGACGGGGTTGCCCAGGTCGGGCACCACGAGGGCGACGGTGCCGGTGCGCCCCAGCGACAGGCCTCGGGCGAGGTCGCTGGGGCGGTACTGCAGCTCCTCGGCGACGGCCTGCACGCGTGCTGCGATGTCGGCGGCCACGGTGGAGCGGCGGTTCATGACGCGCGAGACCGTGGCGCGCGAGACGCCGGCCGCGGCGGCCACCTCGCTGATCGTCGCGCCGCCCCTGGTCGCCCTGGCCATGGCGCTGCCCCCCCTCCACCACCGCGTGGTCGCGCCGGGCCGTCCTGGCGCGGTCGGGGCCAGGCTAGTCGATGGGAAACCGGTTCCCGTTGTGCTAGCTTCCCGGGAACCGGTTTCCTGCGGGGGCCGGGGAGCCAGCACCTCAACGACGAGAGCAGGTAGACATGACGAACCGTCCCCGCGGCCGTGCCGTCCTCGCCGCGCCCGCGACGGCCCTGCTGATCGGCCTCACCGGCTGCATGGGCCCCTCGGCGTCGCAGGCGCCCGCCGCGGAGGCCGCCGACGCCTCCGACTGGGGCGAGCCCACCGGCACCGTGGAGTTCTGGGACACCAACGCCAACGCCACCCTCACCCCGGTGTGGGAGGGCCTCATCGCCGACTTCGAGGCGGAGCACCCCGAGATCGACGTGGAGTACGTCGGCCTGCCGAACTCCTCGGCGCTGCAGAAGGTCGACAACGCGCTGGCCTCCGGCGCCGTCCCCGACGTCCTGCTCGTCGGCAACGACGTCGCCAACCTCATCGCCCAGAACGCGCTGACCCGCGTCGACGAGGTCTTCGAGTCCTCCGGGCTGGCCGACGCGAGCGACCCCACGATGGTGGATAGCGAGCGCGGCAACGCCCCCGACGACGGGCTGTACAAGGTGCCGCTGACCTCGCTGTCCGACGTCATCTGGTACCGCACCGACTGGCTGGCGCAGGCGGGCCTGAGCGAGCCCACCAGCTACGACGAGTTCTTCGAGCGCACGCAGCAGCTCAACGCCCCGGACGAGAACCGCTTCGGCTACGCCTTCCGCGGCGGCCCCGGCTCCATGCCCCCGATGTTCGCCATGACCTACGGGATGTCCGGCGTCGGGGAGTTCTTCACCGAGGACGGCCAGGCCACGCTGGACGACCCCGCCAACGTCGAGGCCTTCAAGCGCTACGTGTCGCTGTACGGCAGTGTCAGCGCCGAGGCCGACCTCACCAACGACTACCCCAAGATCGTCGCGGCGTTCGACGGCGGCTCGGCGTGGGCCACCCACCACAACCTCGGCTCCTACCAGGACCACGTGAAGGCCCTGGGGGCGCAGAACGTCGCGGGGGTGCAGCCGTTCCCCGACGAGGACGGCGTCGTCACCGCCACCACGCCGGCCATCTCCGGCCTGGGGCTCATGGCCGAGAGCGACGCCAAGGCCGCCGCCTGGGAGTTCATCGAGTACATGACCACCACCGGGAACTCCTCCTACGCCGAGGCCGTCGGCCAGGTCCCGGCCAGCCTGGAGGCTCAGGAAGCGCCGTGGCTCCAGGACTCGCAGCCCCTGCGCGAGATCGTGGAGACCGCCGAGGACCCGAAGACCCAGTACGTCCAGCTGCCGATCTACCTGCCCGACTACGCCTCCATCTGCAAGACGGAGATGGAGCCGGACCTGCAGGCCGTCCTGACCGGCGCCATGGCGCCGGAGGCGTTCCTCACCAAGTACGCCGAGCGCTTCGAGCAGGCGCTGGCCGAGTACGAGCAGTACGCCGGGCGCTGAGCCCGGGACCGAGCGGAGGACGACATGGCAGTGCTCAGCCGGGACACCTCCCGACCGCCCACCGGCGCCCCGGCGCCGGTGCGGCGGGCGCGCCGCGAGCGGTGGACCCCTTACGCCCTCATCGCGCCCACCGCGGTGCTCATGGCGGTCTTCCTGGTGTACCCCATCGGGAGCGTCGCCTACTACAGCCTCTTCAAGTACAACGTCACCAAGCCGTGGGCGAACGGCTTCATCGGCCTGGACAACTACGTCCAGATGTTCCGCGACCCGATGTTCTGGGACAGCCTCGTCTTCACGGCCCAGTGGGTCGTCGTCGAGGTGAGCCTGCAGCTCGTCTTCGGCCTGGCCCTGGCGCTCGTCATCAACGAGTCGTTCATCGGCCGGGCCCTGGCCCGGGCGCTGGTCTTCTCGCCCTGGGCGGTCTCCGGGGTGCTCACCACGACGATCTGGCTGCTCATCTACAACCCGACCACGGGTTTCGGCCGCTACCTGGCGGACTTCGGGATCGGCAGCTACGGCACCAGCCCGCTCATCGACTCCACCTCCGCGTTCTGGGCCGCGGTGCTGGCCGAGCTGTGGCGAGGGGTGCCATTCTTCGCCATCCTCATCCTCGCCGACCTGCAGTCCGCCTCCGGCGACCTGTACGAGGCCGCCGAGGTGGACGGCGCCGGCCGCCTCCGCCGGTTCTGGTCCATCACCCTGCCCCACCTGAAGAACGCCATCATCCTGTCCACGCTGCTGCGCGCGGTCTGGGAGTTCAACAACGTCGACCTGCTCTACACCCTCACCGGCGGCGGCCCGGGCAACGCCACGATGACCCTGCCGCTGTACGTGGCGCGCCAGGCCATCGACGCCAAGGAGTTCGGCTACGGCGCCGCCCTCACCATGGCCGCCTTCGCGATCCTCGCCGTCTTCTCGATCACCTACCTGTGGCTGGTCCGCGCCGGCCGGGAGGACAAGGAATGAGCACCGCGCCCACCCTCGCCACCGACGGTCCCACCGTCCACCGCGACGAGACGTCCACCCGCGGCGACGGGCTGGCGCGGGCCCGCCGCGCCCCCCGGTGGGCGATCTACGCCCCCCTGGGGGTGTACCTGCTGTTCACGCTCGTGCCGTTCTACTGGATCCTGCTCTTCGCGCTGCGCGAGACCGGGTCCACCGCGCTGGTGCCCTGGCCGATCACCTTCGAGCACTTCGCGACGGTGTGGAACGGCGCGGGCTTCGCGACCTTCTTCGTCAACTCCGTGGTCATCGCGACGCTGACGCTCGTGCTCACCACGGTGATCGCCCTGCTGGGCGGCTACGGCCTGGCGCGGTTCCGCTTCCGCGGCAAGACGCTGTTCATGGTCGCCATGCTCGCCAGCCAGTTCGTGCCCGGTGCGATGCTGCTCATCCCGCTGTTCGACGTCTTCCGCACCACCGGGCTCATCAACTCCCTGTGGAGCATCGTCGTGGCCGACACGGTGTTCCAGCTGCCGCTGTCGCTCATCCTCATGGCCGGCTTCATCCGCAACATCCCGGTGGAGCTGGAGGAGTCGTCCTGGATCGACGGGTGCGGCCGGCTGCGCGGCTTCCTGGCGGTGGTGCTGCCGCTGCTGCGGCCCGGCATCGTGGCGATCAGCTCGTTCGCCTTCATCTCCTCGTGGAACAACTTCCTGTTCGCGCTCATGTTCCTGAACTCCCAGGACCAGTTCACCGTGCCCGTCGGCCTGAGCTACATGCTGGGTGAGTACAGCGTCGACTTCGGCGCGCTGGCCGCCGGCGGCGTCGTGGCCGTGGTGCCCGTCGTCCTGGTGTTCGCCTACGTGCAGCGCTTCCTGGTGCAGGGGCTGTCGGCCGGGGCCGTCAAGGGCTGACCCGCACCCCCGAGCGCGCAGCGCCGCACCCCTGCCGAAGGGGTGCGGC
>NZ_JBJLSE010000064.1:0-22137 GCF_050871845.1 Kineococcus arenarius subsp. arenarius | reverse complement strand
CGCCCCCCCGCGGCGCCCCGCTGGCCGGGGGGTGCCGACCCCGGCGGCGCTCAGGCGGTGAACTGCTCCGGGCGCTCGCGCGGCGCCTCGCCCAGCGCCCGCGCGACCCCGTCGGCGTCGAGCTCCGCGCCGTACACCGGGGTGCCGGGCTGCTGGCGCCAGGACTCCGCCAGCGGGCCGGCGTCCACGGCGTCGAAACCCATCGCGAAGACCAGTTCGGCCACCACGGCCTTCGCGGCCGCGTCGTCCCCGGCCAGCGGCAGGGCGCGCCGCTGCGGGTCGCCCGCGGGGCGCCCGGCGCTGAGCAGGTGCTCGGCCCGGATGCCGTTGAACGCCTTCACCCAGCGCAGCCGCCCCGCGGGGTCCAGCTGCTGCGACACCCACGCCGTCTCCGGGGTGCCGGCCTCGATGCCGTCGATGCGCCCGTCGCGCTCGCGGGGGTAGTAGTTGCCGGTGTCGACGACGACGGTGCCCTCGGCGGCGGCGTCCAGCACCCCGGCCAGGTCCGGCACGTTCTTCTCCGGGACGGTGACCACCACGAGGTCGGCCCCGCGCGGGGCGTCGGCGGCGTCCACCGCGCCGGCGCCGGTCTCGGCCGCCAGGTCCGCGAGGGTCTGCGGGCCGCGGGAGTTCGCCACCCGCACCTCGTGCCCCAGCCGGGTGAACGCCCGGGTGAGGTTGCCGCCGATGTCGCCCGCTCCGATGATCCCGATGCGCACGTCGTGCTCCCGTCGTCGAGGTGGTGGTGCCTGCAGGGGCTCGGCAACCCGGCCGGGTGCGGTCGTGTTCCGGGCCGCGCCGTGGGCGCGGTTCAGGCGACGACGGGCTCCCCGACGAGCGAGACCCCCGCCGCGCGCATCTGCTCCAGCGCCGGCTCCACGGTGGCCGCGGAGATGCCCGCCGTCAGGCCCAGCAGCACGGTCGTGCGGAACCCCTCGCGCGCCGCGTCCAGGGCGGTGGCGCGCACGCAGTGGTCGGTGGCGATGCCCACCACGTGCACCTCGTCCACGCCGCGCTCGCGCAGCCAGTCCGCCAGGCCGGTGACCAGCTCGCCGCCCTCGGCGGTCACGCTGGTCGTGGTGCCCTCGAACCCGGAGTAGGCCGCCGCGTACTGGCCCTTGCGGAAGACCGCCTCCACCCGCGAGGTGTCCAGCGCGTCGTGCAGCAGCGCGCCGTAGCTGCCCGCGCGGCAGTGCGGCGGCCAGGAGTCCACGAAGTCCGGGGTGTCGGAGAAGTGCGCGCCGGGGTCGACGTGGAAGTCCTGGGTGGCCACGACGTGGTCGTAGGCGATGCCGCCGCGGGCCAGCAGCTGGCTGGTGGCCGCCGCGACCTCGTCGCCGCCGGCGACCCCCAGCGCCCCGCCGGGGCAGAAGTCGTTCTGGACGTCCACCACGACCAGCGCGCGGGTCACCGGCCACCCCCCGCGCCGGGCGCCGCCGGGGGCAGGACCGTGGTGGGCAGGGCGGGGTCGCCCTTGGACAGCGCCAGGCCGTCCCACGGCAGCGTCACCAGCGCCCGGCGCAGGTGCTCGCGGGACTCCTCCAGGGACGGCAGGTCCGGCACCCGCTCGCCGTCCACGACGAACGGCACCTGCAGCGGGCGGTCGTGCGGTTCGCGCGGCGGCGCCGCGCCCACGCCGAGGACCTCCTCGGTGGCGGTGCCGGTGGGGCGGTGCCGGCGCACGGCGACCTTGCGCCCGCCCTGGGTGACCTTGGAGGTGGAGCGCTTGGCCACGGGGCGGCCCTCGACCTCCACCAGCTTGTAGACCAGCCCGGCGGTGGGGGCGCCGGAGCCGGTGACCAGGGAGGTGCCCACCCCGTAGCCGTCCACCGGTGCGGCGGCCAGCGCCGCCAGGGCGTACTCGTCCAGGTCGCCGGAGACGACGATGCGGGTGCCCGTGGCGCCCAGGGAGTCCAGCTGGGCGCGGGCCTGCTCGGCGAGGACCGCCAGGTCCCCGGAGTCGATGCGCACCGCGCCCAGCTCCGGGCCGGCGACCTCGACCGCCGTCTCGATGCCGCGGGTGATGTCGTAGGTGTCCACCAGCAGGGTGGTGCCCGTGCCCAGGGCGGCGACCTGCGCGCGGAACGCCGCCTCCTCGGTGTCGTGCAGCAGCGTGAAGGCGTGCGCGCTGGTGCCCGTGGTGGGGATGCCGTACCGCTCGCCGGCGGCCAGGTTCGAGGTGGCGGTGAACCCGCACAGGTACGCGGCGCGGGCGGCGGTGACCGCGGCCTCCTCGTGGGTGCGCCGCGAGCCCATCTCGATCAGCGGCCGCCCGTGCGCGGCGGTGCTCATGCGGGCCGCGGCCGCGGCGACCGCGCAGTCGTGGTTGAGGATGGAGAGCACCACCGTCTCCAGCACCACGGCCTCGGCGAAGGTGCCGGTCACCGTGAGCATCGGCGAGCCGGGGAACCACAGCTCGCCCTCGGCGTAGCCCTCGATCGAGCCGCCGAAGCGGTACGCGGCCAGCCAGTCCAGCGTGCGCTCGTCCAGCACCCCGCGCAGCCGGGCCAGGGCGGCCTCGTCGAAGGTGAAGTCGCGCACCGCGTCCAGCACGCGCGGCACGCCGGCGACCACGCCGTAGCGGCGGCCCTCGGGCAGGCGCCGCCCGAAGACCTCGAAGACGCAGCGCCGCTCGGCGGTGCCGTCGGCCAGCGCGGCCTGCAGCATCGTCAGCTCGTAGTGGTCGGTCAGCAGCGCCGTGGAGGCGCCGGGTGCCGTGCGTGGGCTCACGCGGGCGAACCTAGCGCGCACCGCCGACGCCGGGCGCGTCAGCGCGCGGGCGTGCCGGCCGGGCGGGCCGGGCGGACGGGCGGGGCGGACGGGCGGGGCTCCTAGACTGGGGCCGTGCCCTCGACCGTCCTCACCGCTCCCGTGGAGCTCGAGCGCCCCGAGGCGGACCTGACCGCCGCCCCCGACACCCCCTGGGTCACGCTGGTCTGGAACGACCCCGTGAACCTCATGTCCTACGTGTCCTACGTCTTCCGCACCCACTTCGGCTACTCCGAGGCCAAGGCGCAGGCCCTCATGCTCGACGTGCACACCAAGGGCCGCGCCGCCGTCAGCTCCGGCAGCCGTGAGCAGATGGAGCGCGACGTGGAGGCCATGCACGGCTACGGCCTGTGGGCCACCCTGCAGAAGGACGACTGAGCCCGGTGAGGATCCGACGACGCGCCATGGCCACCTTCCGCCGTTCCCGCAACGGGCTGTTCTCCCTGACCCTGCAACCCGTCGAGGCCGACGTCCTGGCCTCCGTCACCCGCGAGGTGCTCGAGCTGCTGGACGTGCCGGAGCGGCGTCCCGACCCGCTGGCCGAGGAGCTCGGCCTGGGCGACCTGCCCGGCTTCGGGGCGCTGGCCGACAGCGCCGGCGGACCCGCCGGCCCGCCCGAGGACGACGTGCTGCGCCGGCTGCTGCCGGACGCCTACCCCGAGGACCCCGAGGCCGCCGCGGAGTTCCGCCGCTTCACCGAGCACTCCCTGCGCGAGCGCAAGGCCGCCGCCGCGCGCGCCGTGCTGGCCTCGCTGGCACCCGTGGAGGGGCAGGGCGGGCGCGTGCAGCTGGACGCCGACGGCGCCCGCACCTGGCTGGCCGCGCTCAACGACGTCCGCCTGGCCCTGGGCACCCGCCTGGGCGTCAGCGACGACTCCGAGCCGGAGCTGCTCGCCGACGACGACCCCGAGCGGTACGCGTGGGCCGTGTACGACTTCACCACCCACCTGCAGGAGACCCTGGTGCGCTCCCTGGGCTGAGCGGGCGCGCCGCGTAACCTGCTGCGGTGAGCGCGAGCCTGGACCGGGACGACCCCATCGGCATCTTCGACTCCGGGGTCGGCGGCCTCACCGTCGCCCGCGCGGTCCTCGACCAGCTGCCGCACGAGGCGATCCACTACATCGGCGACACCGCCCACAGCCCGTACGGGCCCAAGCCCATCGCCGAGGTGCGCCGCTACGCCCTGGACGTGCTCGACGACCTCGTCGACTCCGGCGTGAAGATGCTCGTCATCGCCTGCAACTCCGCCTCCGCCGCCGTGCTGCGCGACGCCCGCGAGCGCTACGACGTGCCCGTCGTGGAGGTCATCCTCCCGGCGATGCGCCGGGCGGTGCGAGCCACCCGCAACAACCGCGTCGGCGTCATCGGCACCCGCGCCACGATCTCCTCGCGCGCCTACGACGACGCCTTCGCCGGCGCCCTGGACGTGCACCTGACCAGCGCGGCGTGCCCGCGGTTCGTGGAGTTCGTCGAGCGCGGCGTCACCGGCGGCCCGGAGCTGCTCGACGCCGCCCGCGAGTACCTCGCCCCCGTCATGGCCGCCGGTGTGGACACCCTGGTGCTGGGCTGCACCCACTACCCGATGCTGACCGGCGTGCTGCGCACCGTCGTCGGCGACGGGGTGACGCTGGTCTCCAGCGCCGAGGAGACCGCGCTGGACGTCTACCGGGAGCTGTCCGCGCGCGACCTGCTGCGCCCCGACGACCGCCCCGCCCCGCGGCACCGCTTCACCGCCACCGGCGACCCCACCCCGTTCCGGCAGCTGGCGCAGCGCTTCCTGGGCCCGCAGATCGTCTCGGTGGAGGAGACCGGCCCGCTGCAGCTGGGGGCGCTGCGCGGGGCCCTGCGCGGCGCCGGTGAGAAGGTGGGCCGGTGAGCACCGACCCCGCCACCCCCACCGCCCGCGCCGACGGCCGCGCCCCCGACGAGCTGCGCGACGTGCGCATCACCCGCGGCTGGCTCGACCACGCCGAGGGCAGCGTCCTGGTCGAGTTCGGCCGCACCCGCGTGCTGTGCGCGGCGTCCTTCACCGAGGGCGTGCCGCGCTGGCGCAAGGGCTCCGGGCAGGGCTGGGTGACCGCCGAGTACGCCATGCTGCCGCGCGCCACGAACACCCGCGGCGACCGCGAGTCCGTCAAGGGCAAGATCGGCGGTCGCACCCACGAGATCAGCCGCCTGATCGGCCGCAGCCTGCGCGCGGTCGTCGACACCAGGGCCCTGGGCGAGAACACCGTCGTCCTGGACTGCGACGTCCTGCAGGCCGACGGCGGCACCCGCACCGCGGCCATCACCGGCGCCTACGTGGCCCTGGCCGACGCGATCGCCTGGGGCAAGGCGAAGGGCCTGGTCCGGCAGTCCAAGCAGCCGCTCACCGGCTCGGTCAGCGCCGTCAGCGTCGGCGTCGTCGGCGGGCGCCCCGTCCTGGACCTGCCGTACGTGGAGGACGTCAAGGCCGAGACCGACATGAACGTCGTCGTCACCGGTGACGGCAGGTTCGTGGAGGTGCAGGGCACCGCCGAGGGCGTGCCCTTCGACCGCTCCGAGCTCGACGCCCTGCTCGACCTGGCGGTGGGCGGCTGCGCGCGCCTGGCCGCCCTGCAGGCCGAGGCGCTGGCCGCGCCGCTGCCCGGGACGCCCTCGTGAGCGGCCCCGCGGACGGGGGCGGGCGCCGCGTGGTGCTGGCCACCCGCAACGCCCACAAGGTCGGTGAGCTGCGCGCGGTCCTCGAACCGCTGCTGCCCGGCGTGGAGGTGCTCGGCGTGGACGCCTTCGACGACGTGCCCGAGGTCGCCGAGACCGGTGTCACGTTCGAGGAGAACGCGCTGCTGAAGGCCCGCGCCGTGGCCGCGGCCACCGGGGTCGTCGCCGTCGCCGACGACTCCGGCATCGCCGTGGACGTCCTCGGCGGGGCGCCGGGCATCTTCTCCGCGCGCTGGGCCGGCCGGCACGGCGACGACGCCGCGAACCTGGACCTGCTGCTGGCGCAGGTCGCCGACGTGCCGGAGCGGCACCGCGGCGGCGCGTTCGTGTGCGCCGCGGCGCTGGCCACCCCCGAGGGCGAGGAGCACGTCGTGCGCGGCGAGCTGCGCGGGCGGATCACCACCGCCGCCGCCGGCTCAGGGGGCTTCGGCTACGATCCGATCTTCGTGCCGGACGGGTCCGAACGGACCCTCGCCGAGCACACCGCGGAGCAGAAGAACGCGATCAGCCACCGCGGCCGGGCCTTCGGTGCGCTCGCGCCCGTGCTGGCGGCCGTTCTCGACGGGCGGCCCATCCCCGGGCCGGCCGGCTCCGAACCCCGGGTGTGAGAGCACCGGGCAGCGCATCGAGGACTCCGGCGCCGGAGGGGAGCACGGGGCCCCGGCCCCGCGCAGCCGGGCTCGCGGCGCTGTCCGGGGTCCTCGCCGCCGGCGTGACGTTCGGGGTGGGGCAGTTGGTGGCCGGCCTGCCGCTGGGCGGGCTGTCCCCGTCGGCCGCCCCCCTCGTCGTCGTGGGCGACGCCGTCGTGGACCGGGTGCCCGCACCCGTCGAGGAGTTCGCGATCAGCGCGTTCGGCACCGCCGACAAGGCGGTGCTGCTGGGCACCATCGCCGTGCTCGTCGTCGCGCTGGCCGCTGCCGCGGGCCTGCTGGCCCGCCGCCGCCTGCTGCTCGGCGTGGGCGTGGTCGGGTTCCTCGGCGCCGTCGGCGTCCTGGCGGCGCTCACCCGCCCCGACGCCACCGCGCTGTCCCCGCTGCCCTCCGCCCTCGGCGCCGCCGCCGGGGCGTACACCCTCACCCTGCTGACGCGGCGCCTGGCACCCGGTGGCCGGGCCGACGGGCCCCGCCGCCGCGCCGTCCTGCTCGGCGGGGTCGCCGCCGCGGGCCTGGCCGGCGGGGGAGCGGGCCGCGTCCTGACCGGTGCCCGCAGCGCCGAGCAGTCGCGCGCCGGCGTCGTGCTGCCCGCCCCGGCCGAGGCCGCCGCGCCCGTGCCCGTGCCCGCCGGGGCCGACCCGGCCCCGCTCGTCGCCACCGGCCTGACCCCGTACGCCACCGGCAACCACGACTTCTACCGCATCGACACCGCCCTCGTCGTGCCCGACCTGCGCGCGCAGGACTGGACGCTGCGGCTGCACGGCATGGTCGAGCGGGAACTCACCCTCACCTTCGACGACCTGCTCGCCCTGCCCCTGGTCGAGCGGTGGATCACCCTCACCTGCGTCAGCAACGAGGTCGGCGGCGACTACGTCGGCAACGCCCGGTGGCTGGGGTACCCGCTGGCGGACCTGCTGGCCCGCGCCGGGGTGCGCGAGGGCGCCGACATGCTCTTCGCCACCAGCAACGACGGTTTCACGCTGTCCGCGCCCCTGGCCGAGGCCACCGACGGCCGCGACGCGCTGCTCGCCGTCGGCATGAACGGCGAACCGCTGCCCCGCGAGCACGGGTTCCCCGTCCGCATGGTGGTCTCCGGCCTGTACGGGTTCGTCTCCGCCTGCAAGTGGGTCACCGACCTCGAGGTCACCCGGTTCGCGGAGAAGACGGCGTACTGGACCGAGCGCGGCTGGGCCGAGCGGGCCCCGGTCAAGACCGCCTCCCGCATCGACGTCCCCCGCTCCTTCGCGACGGCCCGCGCCGGCCGGGTGCCCGTCGCCGGCGTCGCCTGGGCGCAGGACCGCGGCATCAGCGCCGTGGAGGTGCGGGTCGACGGCGGTGAGTGGTTGCCCGCGAAGGTGCTGCCGTCGGTGTCGGAGGACACCTGGTGCCAGTGGGTGTTCGACTGGGACGCCGAACCCGGCGGGCACGTCCTGGAGGTCCGCGCCACGGACGCGACGGGGGCGCCGCAGACCGCGGACGTGGTGGCGCCCGTCCCGGACGGGGCCAGCGGGTACGACTCCGTGACGGTCACGGTCGAGTAGTTCTCGGGCTCTCGGGCTCTCGGGTTCTTCGGTTCGCGTGTCGCCGTGGCCGGGTTCTCGGCCGGCCGGCGGGGTGGTGCGGGTGCCGGGCTCTCCGCCCGCTCCTGGGCGCTGAACTCCCGTCCTCGCGCGGGGCGGGCTCCGGACGCCCGGCACCCGCACCACCCCGCCGGCCTCCAGCGTCACCGCTTCCCGGCACCGGTTTCCCGCCCCTTCCCGACCCACCGTGATCTTGCACGGTTTCGCGTTCACGTTCGCAAGATCACCGGAAGTTCGGTGGTGGGAGGGCTGCTCGTGACCACCTCCCACCACCGGCACTCGACCACGCGAGCAACCCGACCGCGAAGGTCCAGCTGGTCCGATCGGGGGACGGCGGAAACTCTCCCCCATCCACCGTCGCGCCGGTTCCGAACCCCTGGTGAACGGCCGGCCGGGAACTCCGGCTGGAAACCCCTGAGGGAGGAACCACCGTGAAGCGCACCGGAACCCTGATGGCCCTCGTGGCGACCGCGACGCTGGGTCTGGCGGCCTGCGGCGGCAGCGACACCACCACCGCCGCTGAGGAGGCGGTGACCGGCTCGTCGAGCAGTTCGTCGTCGAGTTCGGCGATGCCCAGCGCGCCGGAGTCGACGGGCGCCGCGATGACGAGCGGGCCCGTGGGCCCGGGCTGCGCCGACTACACCGCGGCGAACGCGTCCGGCCCGGCGTCGGTGGACGGGATGGCCGCCGACCCCGTGGCCACGGCCGCGTCGAACAACCCGCTGCTGACCACGCTGATCGCGGCGATCTCGGGTCAGCTGAACCCGGACGTGAACCTCGTCGACGACCTCAACAACGGCGAGTACACCGTGTTCGCCCCGGTCGACGACGCCTTCGCGCAGGTCCCGGCCGAGACGCTGGAGATCCTGAGGACCGACAGCGCCGCGCTGCAGTCGATCCTGACCTGCCACGTGGTGCAGGGGCGGTTGACGCCCGAGGAGGTCGTCGGCACCCACACCACGCTGCAGGGTGCGGAGGTCACCGTGTCCGGCACTCCGGAGGCGCTGACGGTGAACGACGGTGCGAACGTCGTCTGCGGCGGCGTGCAGACCGCGAACGCGACCGTCTACCTGGTCGACTCCGTCCTGATGCCCCCGGCCTGACGGTCGCGGTGGGAGGTGGCGGTGCGAGGTCGCGGCACCGGCTCGTGCGCGGCGACCAAGCCGCCTTCGCCGCGTTCCACGACGCGACCGCGGCGGCCGTGCACGGCACGGTCCTGCGGGTGCTGCGCGACCCGGCGCAGTCCGAGGAGGTCGTGCAGGAGGTGTTCCTGGAGGCGTGGCGGGCCGCCGCCCGCTTCGACCCGGGGCGCGGCAGCGCCCGCGGCTGGTTGGTGACGATGGCCCACCGGCGCGCGGTGGACCGGGTGCGTGCCAGTCAGGCAGGTTCCGTGCGCGAGGAGCGCTACGGCGTCCGTGAGGAGGCTCCCTACGACAGCGTCAGCGAGGAGGTCGAGGTGCTGCTCGAGCACGAGGAGGTGCAGCGCGCCCTCGGCGTCCTCAGCCCCGTCCAGCGCCACGCCGTCTGCTGAAGCTCCGGGACGCGGTGGGGGTGCGGTCGTGAACGAGCGCGACGAGCGGCAGCAGCGTCCCGGTGACGACGAGGCGCTGGCAGGCGCCTGGGCCCTGGATGCCCTGGACGACGACGAGCGCGCCGCCTACGAGGATCGCCTGCACCGCGAGCCGGCCGAGCGCCGGGCCGCGGACGAGCTGCGCGAGACCGCCTCCCTGCTGGCGGCGGCGGGGATCGGTGTCGCGCTGGACGCGCGTTCCGACGCCGACCGGGCCCGGCAGGTCGCCGCGGCCCAGCGCGAGCAGCAGCGCGCGGCCGAGAGCACCCTGGAGCAGGTCGCTGCCCTGCTGGCGCCGGGGGAGAGCGTGACCGTGGAGGCGACCTCCGGCGGCACGGCGACCGTGGTGCGCTCGGGGGACCGCGCGGCGGTCGTGGCCGCCGGGCTGCCCGCGCCCGCGCAGGGGCACTCCTACCAGCTGTGGCTGGTGGCGGGCGAGGAGATGACTCCCGCCGGGTTGCTGCCGGGGCCCGGCGGCGACGGCCCGTCCGTGGCGCTGCTGCCGGCCCTGGGTCCCGCCACCGGCGTGGGGCTGACGGTGGAGCCCGCCGGGGGCTCGCAGCAGCCGACCACCTCGCCCGTGCTCGTCGCGCCGCTGCCCGCCTGAGCGGGCGGGTCGCCGGCCCCCGCTGCGCAGGTGCAGGATCGGGGCGTGAGCACTCCCGACGCGAGCACCACCGGCGGACCCGCCGTCCACGTCCTGCACGAGAACCCCGAGTGGATGCCCCCGTTCCGCGAGGCGTTCGCCGCCGAGGGCGTCCCCCTCGTCGAGCACGTCCTCACCGGCGGGGAGCTGGGCCTGGCCGAGGCGCCCGCGCCGGGGGTGTGGTGGTCGCGCATGTCCGCCTCGGCCCACACCCGCGACCACGACGCCTCGATCGCGCACACCCGCGCGGTGCTGTCCTGGCTGGAGGCTGCCGGCGCCCGCACCGTCAACGGCCGCGCGGTCCTGGAGCTGGAGCTGAGCAAGGTGGCGCAGCTGACGGCGCTGGCCGCGGCGGGCCTCGAGGTGCCCCGCACCGTCGCCGTCGTCGGCGCCGACCTGGACGCGGCGGCGCGGCGCTTCGCCGAGCGCGTCGGCGGGCCCTTCGTCACCAAGCACTCCCAGGGCGGAAAGGGCCTGGGGGTGGCGCGCTTCTCCGGGTACCAGGAGTTCGCCGACACCCTGGCCTCCGGCGGGCTGGACGAGCCGTTCGACGGGGTGTGGCTGCTGCAGGAGTTCGTCGCCTCCGCCGACGACAGCGTCACCCGTGCCGAGTTCGTGGGCGGGGAGTTCCTGTACGCGCTGCGGGCCGACACCGCCCGCGGCGGTTTCCAGCTGTGCCCGGCGGACGCGTGCGCGATCGACCCCGACACCGGCCGGCCCGTGCTGCCGCCGGGGGCGACGATCGCGCAGGAACCGGGCGAGACGATCTTCTCGCTGCGCGAGGGGTTCGACCACCCCGTGCTCGCCCGGTACGCGGACTTCCTGCGGCGCAACGGCATCGAGATCGCCGGGGTGGAGTTCATCACCACCGCCGAGGGGCGGGTCGTCACCTACGACGTGAACACCAACACCAACTACAACGCCGCGGTGGACGCCGCCGCACCCCGCTCCGGACCGCGCGAGATCGCCCGGTACACCGGGCGGCTGCTGCGGCGAGCCGGCGGGACGCTCGCCTGAGGGGCGCCGCGCCGCCCGGCATTCCCGCGTCCGCCGGGCGGCGCGGGCGACCCGCCGTGCGGGAGGCGGGACTCGAACCCGCACGCCCGGAGGCACAGGAACCTAAATCCTGCGTGGCTGCCAGTTACACCACTCCCGCTCGCGACGAGCGAGCCTAGCCCAGCGCGCGGGCCCCGACGAGGCCGCGCCGGGCCTCCGGTGGGCTCAGGCGGCGTCCAGGCCCAGGTCGCGGCGCAGCTTGGCCACGTGGCCGCTCGCCCGGACGTTGTACTGGGCCAGGGCGACCAGCCCGTCGGGGCCGACCACGACCGTGGAGCGGATCACGCCCACGGAGGTCCGCCCGTAGTTCGTCTTCTCCCCCCACGCCCCGTACGCCTCGAGGACCCGGTGGCCGGTGTCGGACAGCAGCGGGAAGGTCAGCCCGTCGCGCTCGGCGAACGTCGCCAGCTTCGCCACCGGGTCGGGGGAGACGCCCAGCACCTGGTGGCCGGAGGCGTTCAGCGCGTCGAGGGAGTCGCGGAAGTCGCAGGCCTGCGTGGTGCAGCCGGGCGTCATCGCGGCCGGGTAGAAGTACACGACGACGCTCTCGCCGCGCAGCTGCGACAGCGTCACGGTGCCGCCGTCGTGCGCGGGCAGGGTGAAGTCGGGAGCGGGGTCGCCGGGGGCGAGGCGGGTGGTCATGCGCGCACGCTAACGGCGCGGGGTGCGCCGGGCGGGCCGGGGTGGGGGCGCTCCGGTACGGTTCGGCGGACGGCCGGACCCGCCCGGGCTCCGGCGAGCAGCTGCGCCGGGCGGCACGCACCCCCGGCAGGAGACGACCCGTGCGACGGGCAGGAGGTGGCCGTGACGGCCAGCGACGGCAAGGCCGAGATCACCACGAGCGACCCGCGCGCCCTGGAGCGCGAGATCGAGCTGCGCAGGGCGCAGCTGGCGGGCACGCTCGACGAGCTGAACGAGCGGCTGCAGCCCGACGCGATCAAGGCGCGGGCCCTGGCCTCCGCCCGCGAGAAGGCGCTGGGGTTCGCCACCGCCCCGGACGGCTCGCCGCGCACCGGCCGTCTGGCGGCCGTGGGCGCGGTGGTGCTGGGCGTGACGACCCTGCTGGTGGTGCGGGCGGTGCGCGCCAGGCGGCGCTGACCGCCCTCCCGACCACGCCCGCGGGCGTGCAGCGCCCCCGAGCCGACCCGGCTGCGGGGGCGCTACCGTTCGGCGCGTGAGCACGCCCGCCGACGCCTCCCGCCTGCCCGTCCGCATGCTGCACGACCGCGTGCTGGTGGCCGCCGACGACGCCGGTGAGCGCAAGTCGTCCGCGGGCATCGTCATCCCCGCCACGGCCGCCGTGGGGCGCCGCCTGTCGTGGGCGTCGGTGATGGCCGTGGGCCCGCACGTGCGGCAGGTGCAGACCGGCGACCGCGTCCTGTTCGACCCCGAGGACAAGGCCGAGGTGGAGCTGGCCGGCAAGGGCTACGTGCTGCTGCGCGAGCGCGACCTGCACGCCGTCGCCGCCCCGCGCGTGGAGGACGGCCAGACCGGGCTCTACCTCTGAGCCCCGGAGCACCGCAGCGCGCCGGGGCGGCGCGCCGCAACGCGCGCTACACCCCGCTGGAGACCGACGGCCCGTTGCCGTGGGAGATGGTGCGCTCGGTGCCCGCCATCCGCCGGGCCCCGCACGAGTTCCTCGCCGGCCTGGTGCGCCGCTACGGCGACACCGCCGCCGTCCCGCTGCCGCGCACCCCCGTGCTGGTCCTGAACGACCCGGCGGGGGTGCGCCGGGTCCTGGTGGACAACGCCCGCGGCTACGGCAAGGCGACCGTGCAGTACACGGCGCTGGCGGCCGTCACCGGGCCCGGCCTGCTGGCCGGCGACGGGCCGACGTGGCGCTCGCACCGGCGCACCCTGCAACCGGCCTTCCACCACGGGTCCCTGGACGCCGTCGCCGAGCACGCCGTGGGCGCCGCGCGCGTGCTGCGCGCCGAGGTGGACGCCCTGCCGCCGGGACGGGCGCTGGACGTGGTCGGCGCCGTCTCGCGCGCCTCCCTGGAGGTCGTGGGGCGCACCCTGGCCGCCGCGGACCTGTCCGGGGTGGCGCCGCGGCTGGTGGACGCGGTCGGCGAGGCGCTGGAGCTGGTGGTGGCGCGCGCGGCCTCGCCCGTGCCGGCGTCCTGGCCCACCCGCTCGCGGCGGGCGCTGGCCGCGGCCGTGGCCGAGATCGACGAGGTGTGCGCGCGGGTCCTGGCCGAGCGCCGGGCACGGGGCGTCGCCCCGGACGCCACCGACGTCGTCGCCCTCATGCTCAACGCCGGGATGGGCGCGCAGGAGGTGCGCGACGAGCTCGTCACGTTCGTCGTCGCCGGCCACGAGACGGTGGCCTCCTCCCTGACGTGGACGCTGGACCTGCTGGCGCGCGAGCCGTCCGCGCAGCGCCGCCTGCAGGCGGAACTGGCCGCCGTGCTGGGCCCGCCCGGCGCCGCCCGCGAACCCCGCTGGGAGGACCTGCCCCGGCTGCGCTTCGCGCGCGCCGTGGTGGACGAGTCGCTGCGGCTGTACCCGCCGGCGTGGGTGATCACCCGGCGGGCGCTGGCCGACGACGTGCTGGCCGGGGTGCCGGTGCCCGCCGGGACCCTCGTCATCGTCAGCACCTGGGCGCTGCACCGGCACCCGGGCGCCTGGCCCGCCCCGGAGCAGTTCCGCCCCGAGCGGTTCCTGGACGCCCCCCGCCGCGACGCCTACGCGCCCTTCGGCGCCGGGCCGCGCCAGTGCATCGGCCGCGACCTGGCCCTGGTGGAGGAGGTGTTCGTCCTGGCGGCGCTGCTGCGCGACCGCGCGGTGCGCCCGGTGCCCGGCCGGCGCGCGCAGGTCGAGGCGCTCGTCTCGCTGCGCCCGCGCGGGGGGCTGGAGCTGTTCGTCGAGCCCCGCCGCTGACGCGGGCGCCTCAGGGCATCTCCACCGTCTCGGCCCGGCGCACCTCCGCCAGCGCCGCCTCCAGGTGCCGCGCCAGGGGGCGGCCGGTGGCCGCGACGAGGTCGGCCACCAGCAGCACCGCGTGCCGCAGCACCGCCTCGTGCGGGGCGCTGGGCACCTCGGCGACCTCCGGGTGCTCGCCCAGCGCCCCGGTCAGCGCCAGCACCAGCAGGTGCGGGTCCAGGGGCGTGAACCACGCCGGCGCCGAGCGCGCGCAGCGCTGCACCACCGCCCGCAGGTCGTCGGCGTCCAGGCCGTCCGGGTGCAGCTCCTCCAGCGCACCGCGCAGCACCCGCCCCAGCACCGTGCGCGCCGCGTCGGCGTCGAAGGCCGCCAGCGCGGCGCCCGCCCCCTCGAACCCCTCGCCGTCGTCGGCGGCGAGCGCGCGCACGGCGCTGGTCAGGGTGCGGGTCAGGACGGCGGGGTCCGTGCTCCGGGCGGGGGTGCTCACGTCGTCCATCCTCCCAGCGCCCTGCGACACCGCCCGCACCCGCGCCCGCCCGTTCCGTGACCCGAACGTGATCCCGCCCGAGTTGCCGCCCGCGCACGCCTGCCTACCGTGGAGGAGGAGGTCCAAGAGAACGCGCCTCGTGACCACCGCGTCCACCGCGGCCCGTGAACCGGAGGAACTCGACATGGCTACCAGAACCGGAAACCGCACCGGCACCGACCGATCCACGCACCGCTCCCCGGTGCAGGTCGGCTCCCTGATCGTCGGCGCGATGTTCGTCGTCGTCGGCATCGCCGGGTTCATCCCCGGCATCACCACGAACTACGGCCAGCTCGGGTGGGCCGGCCCCGACTCGCAGGCCATGCTGCTCGGGATCTTCATGGTCTCGATCCTGCACAACCTGCTGCACCTCGGCCTCGGCGTGGTCGGCCTGATCGCCGCGAAGTCGGCCTCCGCCGCCCGCAGCTTCCTGATCGTCGGCGGTCTCGTGTACGCCGCGCTGTGGATCTACGGCCTCCTCGTCGCCGAGGAGAGCCAGGCCAACTTCGTGCCGCTGAACAACGCCGACGACTGGCTGCACCTGGTGCTGGCCGTGGGCATGATCCTGCTCGGCCTGCTCCTGCCGCGCCGCGTGGAACTGCCCGCGTCGGAGCACTGAGAGCCGATCGCGGCCGCGCCTCCGGGCGCGGCCGCCCCGCACCACCGGAGAAGGGAACACCGTGAGCAACGACGAGCGTTCGACGCTGCCCGTGCCGGACTACGACCACCTGCCGCTGGCGACCCTGACGGACCGCATCCGCTCGCTGGACGCGGCCGGGCTGGGTGACCTCATCGTGTACGAGGAGGCCCACGGCGCGCGCGAGCCGGTGCTCACGGTCCTGCGGGCCCGGGCCGACCAGCTCGCCGCCGGCGCGGAGCCCTCCGGGGGGAACGCCGCCGCCGCCCAGCCCGAGCACGCGCCCGCACCGCAGGGGCCGGACCTGGGCGCCACCGACGCCCCGCCGATCAACCCGCCGTCCCAGGGCGTGCCGACGAACCCGGCGCAGCCCCGCTGACCCGGGAGCGGTCGGCCCGCCCCGCGGGCGCGACCGGTTTCGCGGCGTGCGGTACCCGGCCCCCGGCGTACCGCACGCCGCCGCGCGCCCGGGCGCCGACGGCCGCCCACACGCACACCGCCCGCTCCGCCGCCCACAGCGGCGCCCACAGCGCCGCGGTGGGCGGGTACTGCGCCCGGCCGCCGTGCCGGCGCCGGCCCACCTCGGCCACCGCGACCGCGGCGAGCGCCCCCGCGCCGGCGGCGAGCGCACCCCGGCGTGGGCGCCGGGCGGCCAGCACCAGCAGCGGCAGCCAGGACGCCTCCAGCACCAGCCGCCACGGCTGGGCGAAGTCGTCGTACGCCTGCCGGACCCGCTGGCCGGCGAAGTGCCGCGCCGTCGGCGGCAGCCGCGGCACGTAGACCCCCGAGGCCGCGACGACGCGGCCCCCGGCGGCCGCCACGGTCCGCAGCAGCTGCAGGTTCTCGAACAGCACGTCCCCGTCGTACCCGCCCATCTCGCGGAACACGCTGCGGCGCACCGCGATCGTCCCGGGGTAGTCCGCCCCGAACGCGCGGTTCACCAGGGAGCGGGCGGTGTCCCAGCGCGCGTGCCAGGGGGCGGGGCGGAACACGTTCTGCGGGCGCACCGCGTCCGCCCCGACGAGCAGGTCCAGCACCGCGCGCAGTTCCGCCGGCCCGTAGCGCACGTCGTCGTCGGCCACGACGACGAGCTCGTGGCGGGCGCCGAGCACGCCGGTGACGACGCCGGCGACCTTGCCGTTGCGGCCCGGCCACGGCTGCGGGCGCACGTGCCGCGCCCCGCTGCCCCGCCACGAGCGCTCGTGGCGCTCGAAGTCCGTCTCCGGGGAACCGTCCACGACCGTGACGTCGACCAGCCCGGCCAGCGAGCGCAGGTAGCCCCCCAGCTCCTCGACCTCGTCGTCCGGGTGCCCGTCCCAGCGCAGCGGGACCACGTACTCGGCACCCGCCCCGGAAGGGCCCTGCACGGGGCTCACGTCCACGGCGCCAGCAGCGAGCTGCGGCCCTGCTCCCAGGAGGTGAGCTGGTGCTCGCCCGCCAGCGCGTCCAGCGCCAGGCAGGCCGCCGCCCCGAAGAGCACGTCCGCGGCCAGCCCCGGCTCGTGGCGGGCCAGCGCCCCGGCGAGGTCGCGCCCGGCGATCTGCTCGTGCACGGCGTCGGCCTGCACGTGCTCGTCGAAGAACCACGTCGCGTCGGCGTCGAAGCCCAGCCGGCGGAACCCGTTGCCGTACGCCTTGTTCGGCAGCGAGGACGTCATCTCGAACACCGCCAGGTGCCCGACGATCGCCCCGCGCAGGCGGCGGTGCAGGCCGAACAGCGACATCGCGTTCGTGCCCACCAGGGTGGTGGCGGGCACGGACGGGAGGTGGCGGCCGTAGGAGTCGTCCAGGCCCGCGGCGCGCATCGTGCGGGCGAACAGCGCCGAGTGCATCCGCTCGGGCCGGCCGCCGCCGTACTCGTCGGCCTGCACCTCCACCAGCGCGGCCTTGGGCCCGCCCGCCAGACGGGGCACCGCCCACGTGTGCGGGTCGGCCTCCTTCAGGTGGTAGATCGAGCGGTGCACCAGGAACTCGCGCACCTGCTCCAGGGAGGCGTGCCGCTGCAGGAACGCGCTGACGCTCGGGCCGCCGTCGGCGGCGGCCATCGCGAACAGCGTCTCGGCGACGTCACCGGCCGGCACGTCGGGCACCTCGGCGAGCGCGCGCACGGCCGCCTCGAACGGCCCCTCCAGCTCCTCGCGCACCCCCAGCAGGCCCAGGTCCCACTCCAGGGCGTCGTCCACGCCCTCCAGGCCGCGGTAGTGCAGCTCGTACAGCAGGAACAGCGACAGCTGCACGTCCTCGTCGCGCAGCACGTCCGCGCGGGCGGCGGCCCGGGCCGCGAGAGCGCGCAGGTCCGCCGTGCCGGAGGCGCCCGGCTCGCGGTGGAAGAACCGCAGCAGCTCGGCGCTGAGGTCACCGCGCGCCGGGGGCAGCGGCAGGCGCGCGGCCGGGCCCTCGCCCGCCGGGGGTGCCGAGGGGGTGACGGTGGTGGTCACGGCCTGGGTGCCGGTGGAGGTGGTCGTGGTCATCGGGGCGTCCTGTCCTCGTCGTCAGCGGTGCGGGGGCACGGAGTCGTCACGGGTCGTCACGGGTCGTCACGGGGGCGTCAGGGAGCGTCGCGGCGCGCGCCGGGCCGCCGCGGTGGGTAGGAAGACCGGTGTGGAACCCCGCACCGCGTCCTCCGACCAGCCCGCCGCCGCCCCCGCCGAGGAGGTCACCGTCACCGTCTGCCCCGGCGGCCCGCTGCTGGTGCGCGGGCCGGTGACGCTGCTGGACGGGGAGGGGGAGCGGCTGGACCCGGGCCGCAGGACGGTGGCGCTGTGCCGGTGCGGCCGCAGCGCGGAGGCGCCGTTCTGCGACGGCTCGCACAAGCGCCGGACCCGCCGGCCGCCGGTGGACGCAGCGCCCGCCGACGCCTGACCGGGCGCTGCGGGCACTGGTGCGCTCGGCACCCGGGGTCGGGCCATGGTCCCTCCGGATCAGCGGCGCGCACCGCGCCCCGGGGCCGCTGCTCGACCCCTCGCGCACGCTAGGTGGGGCCCGGGAGGGCCGCAACCGGGCCCGGGCACCGGCACCGCGGGACCGCGGGAGGAGCCCAGCCGCGTGTGCGAGGGTTCGCGCCGACACCCCGCACCACCCGGAGGAACCCCGCCCGTGCACGCCCGCCCGTCGACCACCCGCGCCCGACCGCCGCACCGGCCGTCCCCCGACCGCCGCCTCGCGCTGGTCGCGGCCACCGCCACCCTGGGCGGTTTCCTCTTCGGCTACGACACCGGTGTCATCTCCGGCGCCCTGCTCTTCCTCGGCGACGACCTCGGCCTGAGCCCGGCGGGGGAGGGGCTGGTGACCAGCTCGCTGCTGGTCGGGGCGGCCGCCGGAGGGGTGGCCGGCGGCCGCCTCGCCGACGCGCACGGGCGGCGCCGGGCGCTGCTCGTCCTGGCGGTCGTCTTCCTCGCCGGTGCCCTCGGCTCGGCGCTGGCCCCCGGGGCCGGCGTGCTCGTCGCCGCGCGCGTCGTGCTCGGGCTCGCCGTGGGCGGTGCCTCGGCCGTCGTCCCCGTCTACATCGCCGAGCTGGCGCCCGCCCGCCGCCGCGGCGGCTTCGTGGCCGCCTACGACCTGTCGATCGTCAGCGGGCAGCTCGCCGCCTACACCGCCAACGCGCTCATCGCCTCCGTCGGCGGCGAGCACGAGTGGCGGTGGATGCTCGCGCTGGCCTCGCTGCCCGCCGTCGCGCTGTTCCTGGGCGTCCTGGCGCTGCCGGACAGCCCCCGGTGGTTCGTCGAGCACGGGCGCGCCGCCGAGGCGCTGGCGGTGCTGCGCCAGGTCCGCCGCGGTGCCGAGGCCGAGGCCGAGCTGGCCGGGATCCAGGCCGCCGCCCGGGCCGGTGCCGGCGCCGGGCGCAGCGGGTGGCGGGACCTGCGCACCCCGTGGGTGCGGCGGCTGGTGCTCGTGGGCGTGCTGCTCTCGGTGGTGCAGCAGGTGACCGGCGTGAACACGATCATGTACTACGCGCCCACGGTGCTGGTCACGACCGGCCTGGGCGACGGCTCCGCGCTCGCGGCGACCATCGCCAACGGCGTCGTGTCGGTCGTGGCCGCCGCGACCGCGGTGGCCGTGATCAACCGGTTCGGCCGCCGGCGGATGCTGCTGACCGGGCAGGTCGGCATCACCGCGTCGCTGCTGGCGCTGGCGGCGTGCTTCGCGCTGGCCTTCACCGCCGCCGGTGCGCCCGGTGCGGACCCCGGCACCCTGACCCCGCGCTTCCCGCAGGCGAGCTGGCTGGTGCTGCTGGCGATGCTGACGTTCCTGTTCTTCCAGCAGTGCTGCGTCTCCCCGGTCACCTGGGCGCTGCTGTCGGAGATCTTCCCGACCCGCCTGCGGGGCCTCGGCGTCGGCGTGTCGGTGTTCGCGCAGTGGGTGGTGAACTTCGCCGTCGTCCTGGCGTTCCCCGTGCTGCTGGACCGCCTGGGCGGCGGTGCCACGTTCCTGCTCTTCGCCGCGGTGAACACCGTCGCGGTGGTGCTGGTGCTGCGCCACGTGCCCGAGACGCGCGGTCGGTCCCTGGAGGAGCTGGAGAGCCGCTTCCGGACGGCCGGGGGAGCCGGAGGGCCCCGCCGCTAGGCTGAAGGGAGGAAACCGCTTCCCGCAGGAGGTCGTCGATGCCCGTCCCGCCGTCCAGCCCGTCCCGCCGGAGCGCGGCGTGAGCGCCCCGGCGCCCGGCGGCCACGTCCTGGTCACCGGAGCGGCGGGCAACATGGGCTCGCTGATCGGCCCCCGTCTCGCCGCGCCGGGCCGCACCCTCACGCTCACCGACGTGCGCCTGCCCGACCCGCTGCCGCAGCCGCCCCGGGACCTCGACCCCGGGGCCGGCCCGGTGCGCTGGGCGCGGCTGTCGGTCACCGAACCCGACGCCCTCGACGCCGCCCTGGAGGGCGTGGACGCCGTCGTGCACCTGGGCGGCATCAGCCGGGAGGCCCCCTGGGAGGAGGTGCTGTCCGTCAACGTCGACGGCACCCGCAACCTCCTGGAGGCGGCCGTGCGCCGCGGGGTGCGCCGCGTCGTGCTCGCCTCCAGCAACCACGCCGTGGGGTACCGCACCCGCGACGAGACCGTCGACGGGTACCTGCCCGCCGACGTCCCGGTGCGGCCCGACAGCTACTACGGCTGGAGCAAGGCCGCGATCGAGGCGCTGGGCCGGTTGTACAGCGACCGCCACGGGCTGCAGGTGTGCGTGCTGCGCATCGGCACCTGCTTCGCCGACCCGAGCACCCTGGGCGTGCGCGGGCTGTCCACCTGGATGTCCCCCGACGACGGCACCCGGCTGCTGGAGGCAGCCGTCACCGACACCACCCCCGGGTACACCGTCGTGTGGGGCATCTCCCGCAACACCCGCCGCTGGTTCAGCCTCGCCGAGGGCGAGGCCATCGGCTACGACCCGCGCGACGACGCCGAGGAGCACGCCGCGCAGGTCCTCGGCGGCGGGCAGGAGCCCGACGTGCGCTCGCCGGACCTGTTCCACGTCGGCGGGGCGTCCTTCCTCGGCAACCCCCTGGGGCAGCGGAACTGACCAGCCCGGTTCAGGCCGCCGCCCGCCACGCGCGCGCGGCGGCGGCCATCCGCTCGTGGCCGCGCCGGCCGGCCAGGCCCAGGTGGTACAGGTGCAGCTCCGAGGCGCCGGCCGCGCGCAGCGCCGCCACGTGCGCCGGCAGGTCCTGCCCGCCCTCGGCGCCCAGCACCGTCACGTAGGCCCCGACCCCGGCGCCCGCGCGCGCGGCGGTGCGCACCGCGGCCACCGCGGCGGCCGTGGCCGGCGCCGCCGACCACGCGTGCAGCAGCTGCGCGTCGACCGCCGGGTCGGCCAGGGCCCGCTCGCTCAGCCCCGTGTTCGGCCCGGTGGCCCACGGGTCGGCCGCCGCGTGCACGGTGACGCGCAGCGGTTCCGGTGCTGCTGCCGACACCGCGGCCAGCACCCGCGCGCGCAGCTCGTCGGCGAAGGTGTGCCGCACCTCCAGCACCACGCGCGAGGCGTCCTCGCCGACGAGGTCGGCCACCTCGCGGGCGTCGTCCGGTGCGGCGTCCTGCAGCTGCCGCACCCCGCGCCGCATCGCCGCCACCACCTCGCCGGCCCCGGCCCCCTCCCGCTCCCACGCCTGGCGGCACCCGGCGCAGCAGCACACCGACAGCAGCCGCTCCAGGGCGGGCCCGAAGGCGCCGGCGGTCTTCTCGTGCGCCGCGTTGTGCGTCACGCCCAGCGTGCCCAGCGCCTCCAGCGACACCCCGGTGACGGGCGCGCCGCGCACGGCCTCGGCGGCCAGCGTCGCGCAGTAGTCGCGCACCGGCGCCGAGCTGGGGCACAGCGCGTAGGAGTAGCGGTCGCCGAAGCAGTTCACGACGGCCACCTGCGGGTGCGCCGTGCCCAGGCGGGTGGAGTGCGCCAGGATCGTCCACGCGTCCACCTCCAGGCCCGCCGCGCGCAACCGCCCGGCCGCTTCGGCGAACGCGTCGGGCGTGCCGTCCGGCACCCGCCCGGCGACCGGGCGCAGCAGCGCACCGGCCCAGGCCTCCTCGCGCACCGGCCGGTACAGCGCGGCGTGCGGCGCCTCGACGAGCTGGTGCGCCGGGTGCCACGGGGTGGCCGCGCGGGTGGAGTGGTAGCTGGCGGCCAGCGCGACCCCGGTCAGGCCCAGCGCCTGCGCGCGCTCGACGAAACCGTCGTCGCCCAGGACGTCCCACGGGTAGGCGTACCCCAGGACCCGCTGCGCGGGGGAGCCCCCCGAGCGCTCGGGGGTGCTGCTGGTGGTGCTGGTCGGCGGCATCGTCGGCCCTCCCGGCGTCCTGCCCGCGGCGGCCTCGCGCTCGCCCGCGGGGCGCTCCTCGAACCCGGCGGACTGTACACACACCCCGAGGGGTTCAGACCGGGCGCTCCCGTGCCGAGAGCACGTGCGTGAACACCGAGCGCGAGCACCCCGTCCCCGTCCCGGCGGACCCCGGCCACCAGGACGACCTGTTCGGCGGGTGGACCCTGCCCGACGGCACGTTCGAGGGTTTCCCGGAGCCGCTGACCCGCGAGGAGCTCGTGCAGCGCTTCGTGGAGCGTTGCAGCGCAACGACCTCCTGAAACCCCGGGACACCGGAGCACGGAACGGCGAAGGGCGCCCACCCCCTGTGGGGGT
>NZ_JBJLSE010000063.1:0-22497 GCF_050871845.1 Kineococcus arenarius subsp. arenarius | reverse complement strand
GGCCCCCGCCGGCGGGTGCCGGCGGGGGCCTGCTTCAGCGGGCGCGGGGCGCCGCGGGGGTCACTTCGACAGCGACCGGAAGATCTCCCGGGCGAGCTTCGCGGTCTCGCTGGGCGTCTTGCCGACCTTGACGCCGGCGGCCTCGAGGGCCTCCTGCTTGGCCTGCGCGGTGCCGGCCGAGCCGGACACGATGGCGCCGGCGTGGCCCATCGTCTTGCCCTCGGGGGCGGTGAACCCGGCGACGTAGCCGACGACGGGCTTGGTGACGTTGGCCTCGATGAACTTGGCCGCGCGCTCCTCGGCGTCGCCGCCGATCTCGCCGATCATCACGATGACGTCGGTCTCCGGGTCGTCCTGGAACGCCTGGAGCGCGTCGATGTGCGTGGTGCCGATGACGGGGTCGCCGCCGATGCCCACGGCGGACGAGAAGCCGATGTCGCGCAGCTCGTACATCATCTGGTACGTCAGCGTGCCGGACTTGGAGACCAGGCCGATGCGCCCGGGCGGGGTGATGTCGGCGGGGATGATGCCGACGTTCGACTTGCCGGGGCTGATGAGGCCGGGGCAGTTCGGGCCGATGAGGCGGGTCTTGCCGCCGGCGGCGGCCAGCGCGTAGAACTCCGCGCTGTCGTGCACGGGCACGCCCTCGGTGATGACGACCACCAGGGGGGTCTCGGCCTCGATGGCCTCCACGGCGGCGGCCTTGGTGAACTTCGCGGGGACGAAGATCACGCTGACGTCGGCGCCGGTGGCCTCGCGGGCCTCGGCGACGGTGCCGAACACCGGCACCTGCACGGGCGAGCCGTCCGCGCCGGTGAAGTCGACGCTCTGGCCGGCCTTGCTGGGGTTCACGCCGCCGACGACGTTCGTGCCGGAGGCGAGCATCCGCTGGGTGTGCTTGCGGCCCTCGGAGCCGGTCATGCCCTGCACGAGGACCTTGCTGTCGGAGTTCAGGAAGATCGCCACGGATCAGGCCTTTCCGGTGCTCGCGAGTTCGGCGGCCTTGGCGGCCGCGCCGTCCATGGTGTCGACGACGGTCACCAGCGGGTGGTCCGCCTCGGCGAGGATGCGCCGGCCCTCCTCGACGTTGTTGCCGTCCAGGCGCACGACGAGCGGCTTGGTGGCCTCGTCGCCCAGGATGCCCAGGGCGGAGACGATGCCCTTGGCGACCTCGTCGCAGGCGGTGATGCCGCCGAAGACGTTGACGAACACGCTCTTGACCTGCGCGTCGCCCAGGATGACGTCCAGGCCGTTGGCCATGACCTGCGCGGAGGCGCCGCCGCCGATGTCGAGGAAGTTCGCGGGCTTGACCCCGCCGAACTCCTCGCCGGCGTAGGCGACGACGTCCAGGGTGCTCATGACGAGCCCGGCGCCGTTGCCGATGATGCCGACCTCGCCGTCGAGCTTGACGTAGTTGAGGTTCATCTCCTTCGCCTTGGCCTCCAGCGGGTCGGCCGCGGCGGCGTCGACCAGCTCGGCGTGGCCGGGGTGGCGGAAGTCGGCGTTCTCGTCGAGCGTGACCTTGCCGTCGAGGGCGATGATCTGCCCGTCCTCGGTGCGCACCAGCGGGTTGACCTCGACGAGGGTGGCGTCCTCGGCGGTGAACACGCCCCACAGCTTCTGCACGACGTCGGCGACGGCCTCGCGCAGCTCGGGCGCGAACCCGGCCTTCTCGACGATCTCGGCGGCCTTGGCGGCGTCGATGCCGGTGCGGGCGTCCACGGGCACGCGGGCCAGCGCCTCGGGGCGCTCCACGGCCAGCTGCTCGATCTCCACCCCGCCCTCGACGCTGGCCATGGCCAGGTAGGTGCGGTTGGAGCGGTCGAGCAGCACGGAGAAGTAGTACTCCTCGGCGATCTTGGCGCCCTGGGCGATCATCACCTGGTGCACGGTGTGGCCCTTGATGTCCATGCCGAGGATCTCGCGGGCGCGCTCGGCGGCCTCCGCCGGGGAGTGGGCGAGCTTGACCCCGCCCGCCTTGCCGCGCCCGCCGGTCTTCACCTGCGCCTTGACGACCACGGTGCCGCCGCCCATGCTCTCGGCCGCGGCCTGCGCCTCCTCCGGCGTCGTCGCGACCTTGCCGTCCAGGACGGGTACGCCGTGCGCCGCGAACAGGTCGCGCGCCTGGTACTCGAAGAGGTCCACCAGTCTTCCTCGTCTTCGTCGTCGGAAGTTGTCGTGTCGCTGCCGACGAGCGCCCCGCACGGGGCCCGCGTCGGCCGGCACCGGGCGTTCAGCACCCTAGTGCTCTGCCACCACGAGGACCCGGTCGGCACGGATGACGCGGATCACACCACCCCCGCTGCCCCGGTGGGCCCCGCTGCCCCGGGCGCCAGGACGACGGTCCCGCCCGCGCGGCGCCGCAGCCGGGAGAGCGCGACGCGCAGCGGCGCCTCCAGCAGCACCAGGCACAGCACCGTCCCCGACAGCCGCCAGGGCGCGTGCCCGCCGACCGCGGCCACCGCGGTCGGCGGCACGGTCGCGACGAGCGCCGTCCAGTGCAGCCAGGGCAGCCCGGTGACCAGGACGGTCCAGGGCGCGCGGGTCGCGCGCGGCCCACCCGGGGCGATCGGCGCGGCACGCCGCCCGGGGGTGGCGCGGCGCCCGCGCACGACCTCGCAGGGCAGCCCGACGGCGTCCGCGAGGCGCTGCGCGGCGGCCGCGCGTGCCGACCCGTCGGGGTCGTCGACGCCGGTGAAGCAGCCCGGCGACCAGTCGCGCCGGTCCAGCGCCACCCGCGCCCCGCCCGGCTCGAGGACGACCTCCAGGGAGTCGGTCACCAGCTGCCGCGCCCCGCGGCGGAGCGGCGCGAGCACGAGACGCAGGGCGACCGGGGTGCCGGGCCCGGCGAGCGGGAAGCGCACGCGCCCCTGCGACCCCTCGAGCACCAGCTCCCCGCTGGCCGGGTCCCGGCCCAGCACGTCGCTGGCCGGCCCACCCCGCGGGCTGCGCTCGCCCCGCACCGCCACGCGCCGGCGCAGGGCGAGCAGGACGCGCAGGAGCGCGACCGCGAGGGGCAGGGCGAAGGCGCAGAAGCCCGCCACCAGCGCCGTCGCGACCTCGGCGTCCTCCAGGGGGCGGGTGCTCTCGTCCCTCTGGCGGCCGAGGGCCGGGGAGGTCACCACGTGCAGGACCAGCACGCACACCAGTGCCACGAGGTCCACCAGCACGCGCTCGAGCGGTGGCCGGGGCACGGGGACGACGACGCCGGCCGCGGCCGTGCCGGGCGGTTCCTGCTGCGCGTGTTCCCACCGCAGGCCGGCCCGGGCGAGCAGGTCCGCCAGCCCGCTGGCCGCGAGCAGCGCCTCGGGCTCCTCCGGCTGGGCCGGGCTCCAGGCGCCGACCGGCACCCGCCACACCGCCGAGCCGTCGTCCGCGAGCAGCACGAGGTCGACGCGCCGGTCCCCCGTGCCGGCACCACCGGCGCCGTCACCACCGTCGTCACCACCGTCGTCCCGACCGTCGCCGGCGCGCACGAGCAGGACCACCGAGCGCACCGGCGGGGCGCCGTGCCGGCCGGTGAGCGACCACACGGTGCGGCGCCGCGCGGTGCGGAACTCCAGGTCGCCGTCGACGAGGTCGAGCCGGCCGTCGGGTGCGTCCCGGCCGAGCGCCTGCGTGTCGTCCACGGGGTACCCGGGCCGGACGGGGGGCACGGTGGCGGGGACCTGCCACGGGTCACCCGCGCCGGTGCCCGGGCGGGCGCGCAGGCGGAAGCGGCTGCGGGGCCGGGGGCGGCGCGTCACGGGGCTGCCGGCTCCAGCGGTTCCACGGCGACGGTCGCGGCCAGGGCGTCCACCGCCGCGGCGAGCTCGTCACCGGCGGCGAGGCGCGTCCAGCGCGAGCGCAGCACGGCGCGCCCGCCGCCGCGCAGGCGCACCAGGTGGTCCACGCCCTCACCGTGCGGCGCGGCACCGGGAGGGGGGTCGAGGGGTGCGACGACGCTGCGCAGGCGCACGGCCGGGCCGGCGGGCAGCTCGACCTCGGTGCGCTCGCTGTGCACGGTCCACCGCGCGTCCTCGCCGGCGAAGGCGGCGTCGACGGCCTCGACGAACCGCGGGTCGGTGCCGGCGGCGATGTCCGCCCAGGCGAGCACCGGGTGGTCGGGACGCAGGACGAGCGCGAAGGCGAGGTCGGCGTCCGGGTCGCAGTCCTCGCGGGCCAGCGCGGCGACGCGTGCCAGGTGCCCGGCGGAGGCAGCGACCCGTTCGGCGTCGAGCGCCTGGCGCTCGTGCGCGGGCAGCTCGTGGGCGAGCAGGACGAGCACGTCCAGGGCCCACGCGTGCGCGTCGACGCCGGGGTCGAGGGGCAGCGGGATCCACCCGTCGGCGGGCCCGGCGGCCAGCCGCAGCGGGACGTCGGTGGGGGCGGGGCGGTTCACAGGGGTCCTCCTCGAGCTCGTCCATCGTCGAAGGTCTCGGACGCAGACCCTGCGGAGGGGCTCCTCCGCAGCACGTCACCCGGTCGGCTCACGTCCAGCGCAGGGTGCGGGCGACCGCGTCGAGGAGCACGACGACGCCCTCCTCCCACGGCACCCGCGGGGTCGATCCGGTGAGCACGAGCACGGTCGGCGGGCCCGCAGCGGCGCCCGGCAGCGGCACGAAGTGGTCCACGACGACGCTGCCGGGCCGGGCACCGTCCTCCCCCGCCACCGCCGGCAGGGTGCGCCGCCGGCGCACCGCCGGGCCGGCGGGCAGCTCGACGACGGTCACCGCGGCCGGGTCGGCACCGGTGGTGAGCGCCGCGGCCAGGCCGGCGGCGCCCGGGGCGCCCACGGCCTCCGGCGGGAGGACGTGCACGAGCAGCGAGGCGGGCACCACGACCCCGGCGACCGGGCGGGCGGCCAGGTGCAGCTCCAGCCCACCGCGGGACGCCGCCTCCGCGGCGGCGCTGAGCAGCTCCCGCTCCACCGCCGCGCGCAGCAGCGGCCGGTCGTCGCGGCCGGCGAAACCGCGGGCGACGATCCTCCGGACGGCCCGCTCGCGAGCCCCGTCGTCCAGGGGGACGCGGTCCCACGCCGCCGGGACCGTCACGGCGTACCCGGACGGGGTGCCCGGGGCGGTGACGGCCGTCGCGGGGGCCGGTGCGGCCGTCACCGCCCGCTCCCACCGACCCAGTCCTGCACGTCGCGAACCTTCTCGGGGAGGCCGCGCACCTCCGAGCGGGTCTGCAGGGCCCAGGAGGCGACGGCGGCCGCGGTGCCGCCGACGCCGGTGGCGAGGGCGGCACCCCCTTCCCGCGGCACCTCGCGGGTGAGGAAGCTCCAGGTCGCCCGACCGGTCGCCCGCACCGCCGCCGGGGGCAGGGTGGTGACGACCTCGACGACCTCGGCGGCCGAGCGGGCGGGCCGCCACGCGGCGTCGCCGAACCCCCAGAACTCCCCGGCGGTGGGCATCCGCAGCCTCGCCGCCGCCAGGTCCTGCACGGCCCGCGCTCCGGCGTCGACCGACCGCCACGCACCGCGGGTCGCCGAGACGACGGTCTTCGCCCTGGTCGTGGAGGTGCCGAGCAGCGCGGCGACCTCCCGCTTGAGGTCGCCGCCCCCCTCGGTCGCGAGCCGGCGGGCCAGGGCGGCGACGTCGGTCCCCTCGGGGACGGTGCCGCCGACCCTGCCGGCGACCTCGGTGAACCTCCTCACCGCGAGCGAGGAGGCGTCGTGGACCGCGGTGGCGGTGCGCGGCAGGTCGCGCAGCACCGGGGCCGCGGTCTTCAGGGCGAGCACGCCCACCTTGCCGAGACCGAGGGTGGCCAGGCCCACGACGTCCCCGGCCACGTCCTTCCACGACGCCTCGTCGGCGAGCAGCAGCAGCAGGTGCGCGGCGAGGGAGACGACACCGGCGGCGGCCGACACCACCGCGGCGACCGCGGCGACCGCTTGACCGCCGGGCACGAAGGCGGCGACGAACGCGACGACCCCGGCCACGGTCGCGACGACGCCGGCGACGTCGGCGACCAGCCGCAGCAGGTCGGTGTGCTCGCGGGACCAGTCCCGCAGCGGGTCGAGGGCGTCGAGGACGGCGTCGTACCAGCGGTCGGCGAGGGCGTCGCCGTCGCAGGCGGCCTCGACGGCCCGGCGGGCGCGCTCGGCGGCCTCGTCGCGGGCCTCGACGGCGAGGTCGAGGCGCTGCCGCGCCGCGGCGAGGTCCTCCGCCGCCTCGTCGGCGCAGGCCTGCGCGAGACCGCGGGCGGCGACCCGCTGCTCCTCGGCGGACTCGCGGGCCGCGACGGCGGCGGCGTCCGCGCCGGGCGCGGGCAGCGGCACGGTGCCGGAGCTGGCCCGCAGCGCGGCGTGCGCGGCGTGCTGCCGAGCCTCGGCGTCGCGGGCCTCGACCAGGGCGCCGGCGCTCTCGCCCTGGGCCTCCCCCAGCTCCCGCTCGTACGCGGCGAGCGCGTCGGCGGTGCTCCGGTACCGCTCGACCGCACCACGCAGTCGGGCCGACAACGAGGCGGAGGTCTCCTTCAGCGCTCCCACGGTCTTCGCGACCTGCGAGGAGTCGTCCGCGAGGCGGTCGAGGGCGGCGGCCTGCTCGGCGAGGGTGTCGGCGACGTCGCGGAAGCGGCGGGCCGAGCGGCTGACCTCGTCCGGGTCGCCGGGGACGGGGTCGACGGCGGCCAGCGGGCTCCAGTCGGTGGGACGGCCGTTCGAGGACGTTGCGGACCCGGGCATCAGGACGCCCCGGACGCGTCGCCGCGGGCGGTCGCGGCGAGCTGCTGCTCACGCTCCTCGAAACCGGTGACGGCCTCGCGCAGCCGGGCGGCGAACTGCTCCAGCGTCTCGCCCAGCTCGGTGCGCCGGCGGGTCGAGGAGTCGGCGAACTCCCGCAGGGCGCCGGCCAGACCCGAGTGGCCGACGACCTCCGCGACGCCGTCGGCGACGGCGTCGGTGCGGGACAGCGCAGCGGCCACCGCGTCCAGGTCGGTGGCGGACGCGGACAACCGCGAGGTGTCCAGGCGCAGGTCGGGCACGTCGGAGCTCCTTGTCAGCCGAGGGGGTCGGTGCCCACTGTGCGGGCCCCGGGCACCGGCCGGTGGGGCCGCGGAGGTGGCGTCACCCGGCGGGAGCACCGGCCCGCCCCGGTCGGGGCAGCGTCACCACGCAGCGTGCGGTGCCGGGACGTGATCGCGGGGAACCGCGTGGAACCATGCGCCGGTGAGCCCGCACCCCCTCGACGAGCCCGTCTGGGCCTCCCTGACCGGCGCGCACCAGCACCTCGCCGAGGGCACCGGGCTCGCCCGCCGCTACCCGCCGGACGTCTCGCCCTTCTGCGCGCTGGCGGACGCGCGCGACGAGCGGGCGTGGGCGGACCTGCGGGAGCTGGCGGGGGCGGGCGCCCGGGTGCTGCTGCCGGGGCTGGACGCCGCGCCCCCGGCCGGCGTGCGGCTGGTGCGGGACCTGCCGGGCGTGCAGCTCGTGGCGACCGGCGCGCTGGACGCGCGCCCGGACCCGGAGGCGCTGGAGCTGGGCGAGGACGACGTGCCGGAGGTGCTGGACCTCGTCGAGCGCACCCGGCCGGGGCCGTTCGAGCGGCGCACCCGGCTGCTGGGCACCTACCTGGGGATCCGCGACGGCGACGGCCGCCTGGTGGCGGTGGCCGGCGAGCGGCTGCACCCGCCGGGGTCCACCGAGATCAGCGCAGTGTGCACCGACCCCGCCGCCCGCGGCCGCGGGCTGGCGAGCCGGCTGGTGCGGGCGGTGGCCGCGGGGATCCTCGCGCGCGGGCAGACGCCGTTCCTGCACGCCGCCGCGGAGAACACCGGCGCGGTGCGGTTGTACGGGGCGCTGGGTTTCGAGCCGCGCCGCGCCGTGGCGTTCCCGCTCGTCGAGCTGCCCTGACCGCGGAGCTGCCCCGACCGCCGGGCTGCCGCCCTCGCGCGCCCGCCCTACGCTCGCCGCATGGCCCGCTTCGTCGAGGTGCACCCGCAGGACCCGCAGCCGCGGGCGCTGACGCAGCTGGTGGCGCTGCTGCGCGACGACGGGCTCATCGCCTACCCGACGGACTCCTGCTACGCGCTGGGCTGCCGGCTGGACAGCCGCACCGGCGCCGACCGGATCCGCCGGATCCGCCACCTGGACGAGCGGCACCACTTCACCCTGGTGTGCGCGGACTTCACCCAGCTCGGCCAGTTCGTGCACCTGGACAACTCCGCGTTCCGGGCGGTGAAGTCCGCCACCCCGAACCCGTACACGTTCATCCTGCCGGCGACGAAGGAGGTGCCGCGCCGCTTCGCGCACCCGCGCAAGAAGACGGTGGGCGTGCGCATCCCCGACCACCCGTTCGTGCGGGCGCTGCTGCGCGAGCTGGGCGAGCCGCTGCTGTCCAGCACCCTGCTGCTGCCCGGCCAGGACGAGCCGCCCACCGACGCGTGGAGCATCAAGGAGGAGCTGGACCACGTCGTGGACGCGGTGGTGGACGCCGGCGAGGTGGGCACGACGCCCACGACGGTCGTGGACCTGTCGGAGGGGTCCCCCGAGGTGGTGCGCGAGGGCGCCGGCGACCCGGACCGCTTCCGCTGACCCGGTCGCCGGCGCCCCGCCTCAGCCGGTGAACAACCGGGAGGCGCGCACCAGCGTCTCGACGAGCCCGTAGGCCAGGGGCACCCCGACGAGCGTCCAGGCGAGCGCCACGCGCGCGCCGGAACCGCCGCCGGTGCGGCCGCCGGCCGTCGCGCCGCCGCCCGTGGAACCCGTGCTCGCGCTCACGAGGCGCTCCTCTCCTGCTGCTCGTCCTGCTGCTCGCGCTGCCCGGCCGCGCTCGCGGCGACCGGCTCGTGGAACCGCTCGGACACCGGCCGCACGAGCAGGTTGGCGACGAACCCGACGGCCAGCAGGCCCACCATGGTCAGCAGCGCCGGTCGGTACGCCTCGGCGGTCAGGCTCCCCGGCGCGCCCTGGGCGTCGAGGAACCCGTTGACGATGAGCGGGCCGACGACCCCGGCGGTCGACCACGCGGTGAGCAGGCGACCGTGGATCGCCCCGACCTGGAAGGTGCCGAACAGGTCCCGCAGGTACGCCGGGATCGTGGCGAAGCCCCCGCCGTAGAAGGACAGGATGACGGCGGCCAGCAGGACGAACAGCGCGGTGCTCGTCTGCCCGAACAGCGCCAGCAGCAGGTAGGCCACCAGGCCGATCCCGAGGTACACCATGTAGATCGGCTTGCGGCCGATGACGTCGGAGGTGGACGACCACACGAACCGGCCGGCCATGTTCGCCATGGAGAGCAGACCGACGAACCCACCGGCGGCCGCGACGGCCACGGTGGAGGTCCCGCCGTCGCCGCGGAAGAAGTCCTGGATCATCGGGGACGCCTGCTCCAGGATCCCGATGCCGGCGGTGACGTTGCAGAACAGCACCACCCACAGCAGCCAGAACTGCGGGGTGCGGATCGCGTTGCGCGCCGAGACGCTCGCGGTCGTCACCAGGGCGCGGCCACGGACCGCGGCGGGGTCGAAACCGTCGGGGCGCCACCCGTCGGGCGGCACCCGCACGGTGGCGGCGCCGAAGGACATGAACAGCGCGTAGACGACGGCGAAGGTGACGAACAGCATCGCCACGGCCTGGCCGCTGGGCACGCTGCCGGCGACGGAGGGGTCGTAGGCGTCGTCGTACGCGCCCAGCAACCGGGAGGACAGCGGGCTCGCCACGAGAGCACCGCCGCCGAAACCCATGATGGCCATGCCGGTCGCCAGGCCGGGCCGGTCGGGGAACCACTTGATGAGCGTGGACACCGGCGAGATGTACCCGATGCCCAGGCCGATGCCGCCGATGACGCCGTACCCCAGGTACAGCAACCACAACTGGGAGGTGACGATGCCGAGTGCGCCGACGAGGAACCCGGTGACCCAGAACAGCGCCGAGGTCGCCATCGCCTTGCGGGGGCCGTTGCGGTCCACCCAGGTGCCGGCGACCGCGGCGGACAACCCGAGCATGACGATCGCGATGGAGAACACGACGCCGATCTCGGTGTTGCCGACACCGAAGTGCTCGACGAGGGCGTTCTTGTAGACGCTGGTGGCGTACACCTGCCCGATGCACAGGTGCACCGCCAGCGCGGCGGGCGGCACGAGCCACCGGTTGAAACCGGGGGGCGCGATGCTGCGCCGGCGGTCGAGGACGGACACCACGGGGTGCTCCTTCGCGTGCGGTGGTCCTGCGGGGGGCGCCACGCTAGGGCCGGGGAGCGCGCGGCGCCATCGACGCGCCGGCGCCGCCACCGCTTCAGCGCAGCGCGCCGAACACGCCTCCCGCGACGGCGGCGCCGACGAGGGCGCCGACGACCACCTGCGCGGTGGTGTGGTCGCGCAGCGCGACCCGCGACCAGGCCGCCGCCGCGACCAGGGGCACCGTCCACCCCAGGGTGGACGGCCCCACGGTGAGGGCCACGACGACCGCGCTCCCCGCCGCGACACCGGCGTGGACGGACATCTTCCACACCGAGGTGGCGGCCAGGCACACCGCGAGGCCGGTCCCGGACGCGGCCAGGAGCGCGAGCAGTTCGCCCGGCGCCCCCAGCACGCGCAGCAGCACCCAGCCCGCTGCGCTGGTGGCGGTGCCCAGCGCCAGGGGCGCGAACCGCTGCCGGCGCACCCGCAGGTGGTGGTCGCTCCAGCGGCGGGCCCGCACCCCGGCCAGCACCACCCCGTAGGGGATCCCGACGGCGAGCAGGGCCGCGAGCGCCCCCCAGCCGAGGCCCGCCGCCGGTGAGGACGCCGAGCGCACCGCGACCAGCAGCAGCGCGGCGGCGGCCAGGGGGGCGGGGGCGAGCGCCTCGGTGAGGGCGCGGGCCAGGAGCAGGCGCACGCCCGCACCCTGCCAGGCGCACGGGTCGCTGCGCGGTTGGGACGCCGCGCGGTTGGGACGCCGCGCGGTTGGGACGCCGCGCGGTTGGGACGCCGCGCAGCGGGTAGGCCCAGGAGTGCAGCGGCACGCACGGCAGCAACGCCGCACCGCACCGCACCGCACCGCACCGCACCGCGAGGAGGACACGCCCGATGTCGCAGCAGCAGCCCGAGCAGTCGCAGGACGTCCCCGGCACCACCGGGGCGATGGACCCCAAGCCGGACCACGGCGAGGAGAGCTACCGGGGCAGCGGTCGCCTGGAGGGGAAGAAGGCCGTCATCACCGGCGGTGACTCCGGCATCGGCCGGGCCGTGGCGATCGCCTACGCCCGCGAGGGCGCCGACGTCCTCATCAGCTACCTGAACGAGGACGAGGACGCCCGCGAGACCGCGAAGTGGGTGGAGCAGGCCGGCCGCAAGGCCGTGCTGGTCCCCGGTGACCTCTCCGAGGCCGCGCACTGCCGGGCGGTGGTCGCCAAGGCCGTGGAGGAGTTCGGCCGCATCGACGTCCTGGTGAGCAACGCCGCGTTCCAGATGACGCGCGACTCGATCGAGGAGACCCCCGACGAGGAGTGGGACCGCACGATCCACACCAACCTCAGCGCGTTCTTCCACCTGACCAAGGCGGCGCTGCCGCACATGCAGCCGGGTGCGTCGATCATCGGGTCCAGCTCGGTGAACTCCGACAACCCCAGCCCGACGCTGCTGCCGTACGCGGCCACGAAGGCCGCCATCGCCAACATGACGGCCTCGATGGCGCAGCTGCTCGCCGAGCGCGGCATCCGCGCGAACTCGGTGGCCCCCGGGCCGGTGTGGACGCCGCTGATCCCGTCCACCATGCCGGAGGAGAAGGTCGCCCAGTTCGGGCAGCAGGTGCCGATGGGCCGCGCGGGCCAGCCGGCGGAACTGGCCCCGGTGTACGTGATGCTCGCCTCCGACGAGGCCAGCTACGTCTCCGGTGCCCGCATCGCCGTGACCGGCGGCAAGCCGATCCTCTGAGGGGGGACTGGACCGTGGACTGGTACCCGCTGCGCCTGAGCACGTCCGTGAAGCAGCACGTGTTCGGCGGTCGCGCGATCGCCGAGGTGCTGGGGCGCAGCGGGTTGCCAGACGGCCGCGTCGCCGAGACGTGGGAGGTCAGCGACGTGGACGGCGAGGTCGGCGTCGTCGCCGACGGCCCGCTGGCCGGCACCCCGCTGCGGGACCTGGTGCGCGAGCACCCGGCCGAGCTCGTGGGGCCGGGCTGGTCCGGCAGCCGCTTCCCGATCCTGACGAAGTTCATCGACGGGGCGTCCGCCCTGCCGGTGCACGTCCACGCCGACGACGCCGCCGCCCGCGAGCTCGAGGGTCAGGAGAACGGCAAGACGGAGGCGTGGCACGTGCTGGCCGCCGGGGACGGCGCTACCGCCCTGGCGGGGGTCCGCCCGGACGTGGGTGTCGAGCGGCTGCGCGAGGCCCTGCTGGCGCAGGAGTTCGACACCGTGCTGGAGCGGATCCCCGTCGCGGCCGGCGACACGGTGTACGTGCCCGGCGGCACGGTCCACTCCTTCGGCCCGGACACGCTGATCTACGAGATCGAGCAGACCTCCGACACCCAGCAGCACGCCATGCCGTTCGAGATGGAGGACGGCTCCCCCGTGCCGGACGGGCAGCGGCGCGAGAACGTCGAGGCGCTGCTGCGCGAGACGCACCTGGACGCCCGGCCGGTCGTCACCGACGCCACCGTCCCCGCCGACGACGACGGCGTGCGCCGCGCGGTGTGCTGCGAGGGCCCGTACTTCGTGCTGCACCGCTGGCGCTGCGGGCACCCGGTGCGGGTGCGCCGGGAGTTCACCACCGCGCAGGTGCTGACGAACGTCGGCCCCGCGCCGGTGACGGTCCGGGCCGGTCAGTGGACCGGGGAACTGGCGCGCGCGAGCACGTTCCTGCTGCCGGCGGCGCTGGGCGCGGTGGAGGTGGAGGGCGAGCTGGACGTGCTGTGGGGGCACCTGCCGGGCTGAGGCGCCCCTCACACCAGGCCGGCGTCGTGCACGACGATCGCCACCTGCACGCGGTTGCCCACCTCCAGGTGGGCCATGACGCGTGAGACGTACGCCTTCACGGTGGCGGTGCGCATCGCCAGCAGTTCTGCGATGTCGGCGTTCGGCAGGCCGCGGCCGACGGCCACGGCCACCTCGCGCTCCTTCTGCCCCAGCCGGTCCAGCAACCGCAGCGCCCGCCGGCGGCGCTCGTCGTCCCCGACGGGTGCGCCGGGGACGAGGCCCGGGGAACCGGCGCCGGCGACGACGCGCCCGATGAGGCGGCGCGCGACGTCGGGCGAGAGGACGGGTTCACCGGCCGCGGCGCGCCGCACGGCCGCGACGATCTCCGCGGGCGGGGTGTCCTTGAGCAGGAACCCGTCCGCGCCGGCGCGCAGCGCCGCGAGCACCGCTTCGTCCTCCCCGAACGTCGTCAGCACGACCACGCGCGTCCCGCCGGCGGCGGTGATCTCCCGGGCGGCGCTGATGCCGTCGCGGCGCGGCATCCGCACGTCCACCAGCGCCACGTCCGGTGCGGTCGCCGCGGCCAGCGCGACGGCCTCCTCCCCGTCGGCGGCCTCCCCCACGACCGCGATGTCGCCCGGGCCGCCGAGCACCATCCGCAACGCCGAGCGCACCACCGGGTCGTCGTCGACGAGCAGCACCCGCAGCGGCGCGCCCGCGGCGGCGCTCACGCCGGCCACGGCAGCCGCGCCCGCAGCCGGAACCCGTCGCCGGCCGGGCCGTGCTCCAGCTCCCCGCCGGCCAGCGCCACCCGCTCGGCCAGCCCCACCAGGCCGAGCCCGGCGCCCGGCACCGCGCCGGGCGGGGACGGCGGCGCCGACGCGTCCCCGGCGTCGTCGACGACCACCTCCAGGCCGTGCCCGGGAGCACCCTGGACGTGCACGCGCACCTCGCGGCCCGGGGCGTGCTTGCGCGCGTTCGTCAGCCCCTCCTGCACGACGCGGTAGGCGGTGCGGCCGATCAGGGCGGGTGCCTGCGCGCGGGCGGGCACGTCCACCCGCAGCCGCACGCGCCCGCCGGCCTGACGGGCCTCGCGGGCCAGTTCCGGCAGGGCGTCCAGGGTGGGCTGCGGGCGACCGCGCGCCTCCTCGCCGGCCGGGCCGGTGACGTCCTCGGCGCGCAGCACACCGAGGATGTCGCGCAGGTCCTCCAGCGCCTCGTGGGTGCCGGTGCGGATGACGCCGGCGGCGCGGGCGACGTCGGCGGGGTCCGCGTCGGGGCGGAACTCCAGCGCTCCGGCGTGCATGCTCACCAGCGACAGGCGGTGCGCCAGGACGTCGTGCATCTCGCGCGCGATGCGGGAGCGCTCGGTGGTGCGGGCCTGCCGCACCCGCATCTCCTGCTCGGCGCGGGCCCGCTCGGCCTGCTCGCGCAGCGAGGCCACGAGCTGGTGGCGGGTGCGCACGTACGCGCCCCACCCGGCCACGGGCACGACGAGGACGAGCCCGACCAGCGGGACCGCCCACGCGGGGAAGCCCGGTTCCGGCCACAGCAGCCCGTACACCGTCCCGGCCAGCACGACACCGGCCGCCACCGCCGCCACCACGGGCCAGCGGCGGCGTGCGGCGACCGCGAACAGCGCCACCAGGGAGGGCACGCCCGCGACGACGGACACCGCGGAGACGGCCACGAGGACGCTCGCGACGACCACCGGTGCGCGCCGGCGGGCGTACAGGGCCAGCGTGGCCGGCACCCCGAGCAGGACGTCGGCGACCAGTGCCGCGTCGCCGCGCACCCGCGGCCCGGTGGCCTGGTCGAGCTCCACGCCGAGGAGGACCAGCCCCGTCGCCCAGCACGCCAGGACCACGACGGTGTCGCCGGCGAGGCGCAGCGCGGTGCGCCGGCGGCGACGGCGCGCCGGCCGTCCCACGGGTGCCGTGACCGGAGCCGGTGGCGGCACCCGTGGAACGCCGAGCAGCACCCCGCCCGCGCGTCCGCTCCCGACCGTCCCGTCGACCGCCCCGCTCACCCCGCCAGGTTAGGAGGGCCGGCACCTGACGCGGGAGCACCGCACGTCGCACCCCGCTGCCGCGGCATCGACCTCGGTCGACGGTCGGAGCACCCCGGGCGGCGGACGCGGCGCGGTGCGCCCGGTGGGCCGCCTCGGGGTGTGATCGACACGCCCCCGCTCCCCGTCCCGTGCACCGCAGCGCTGCGCGGACCCCGGCACCGCTGGTGGCGGCCACCGCGATCAGCGCGCGCCGTCAGCGCCCGGCGTGCTCGGCCTCGAACCCCTGGTCGGTGCGCCGCACGCACCACACCCGCACGTCCTTGCCGCCGGGACCACCCGACTTCTCGTGCACGCGTGCCGTGCCGTCCTGGACGCGGCCGACGCCGACGACCTCGTGGACGTGCGGGCCGAGGGTGAGCACGAAGGACGTCTCCCCCGCGAAGTCCTCCAGGTCCCGCGGCTCGCGGCCGCCGACCCGGTCGACGAGGTAGCTGCGTCCCGAGACGACCGCCTCCGTGCGCGTTTCACTCATGGCCGGACCCCCTGCAGCCGTGGTGGTGCCTGTCGGGAGCGAGTGTGGGGCACGCGGCCGCCGAGCACCAGGGGCCCGACGGCCGTGTTCAGCCGCGCACGGAGACGTGTTCAGCGGCGTGCGGGACGCTGTTCAGCGGTAGACCACGTCCACCCGCCGGAACGCGCCGAGCGCGTGGTCGGCGAGGAACGACTCGTGGTCGGTGCGCGCCCGCTCGGCGGCGTCCACGGCGAACCGCACCACGTCGTCGACGAACAGCTCCTCCGGGCCGATCGCCGCGGTGATCGCCGGTTCCACGTCGTGGTCCAGGCCGCCACCCTCGTCGGACAGGGCGTGCACGTGTGGAGTCGAAGTCGGACGGCGGCACCAGCCCGTCCAGGGAGGAGCGGCGGGCCTGCTTGAACTCCAGCACCACGTCGTCGGTGCCGTCGCCCGCGGGCCCCTCGATCAGCACGTAGTAGCGGGTCAGGCCCAGGGAGGCGGTGCCCTGCCCCTTGCGCTCGGCGACGTCCTTGACCCGCATGCCCGCGGCGCGCTCCGGCACCTCCAGGTCGTCGGCGTCGACGTACCGGTCGACGAGGCCCTGGAACTCCTGGCGCCGGCTGGAGACCGGCACGAGCTTCTTGCTGGCCTTGAACCCGCGGCGCTGCTCGTCGAGGTGGTCCTCGGCCAGCCACCGGGCGCGGCCCGGGGACAGGGCGTCGTCGATGAGGTCCCGCACGAGCTTCGGGGCGTTGTCGCGGCGCAGCTCGTGCTCGAGCTCGCCCTCCTCGGTGGCGTAGGAGCCGATCGCGTCGACGTAACCCTCCACGAACGCCCGGGCGATCGCGCGCTGCTTGCCGGGGCCCTTGCCGCCCAGCTCGTCGGCGGCCAGGACGAAACCCGTGGCGCCGCGCTTGAGGTCCCAGGTGAACGGGGCGAAGAACGCCTCGTCGTGGTCGTCGATGCCGAAGACCGGGACCTCGTCGCGGTTGGGCAGCACGCCGAAGTTGTCGGGGTGGACGTCCCCGGCGGCCAGCACCGTCGGCATCCACGCGTCCTCACCTGCCATGTCCCGGTAGAACAGCAGGCTGGTGCCGCGGAAGAAGCTGAACAGCGAACCGGCGAGCTTGTCGAACTTCGCCCGCGACTCCTCGTCGCCGCGGGCGATGCGGACCTGGTGGTCCTCCCGGATCGTCTGGCGCACGTGGATGCGCCGGTCGTCGCCGGTCAGCGTGCGCGGCAGCACCACCATGTCGCCGTCGGCGCGGGCCCGCGCGAGGCGCCGGAACGGTTCCACCCGGGAGGCGGTCCGGGGCTGGCGGTCCGGGTGGGTCTCGGTGCGCGGGTCGCCGGTGCCGTCGGCGAGGCGCTCGGCCAGCTCCCGCTTCGTCATCCGGGCGCCCACGGGCACGCCGCGCTCGCGAGCCGCGTCGAGCAGCTCGCCGCGGGTGGTGCTCCTGGGGTCGGGGGCGATGTCCGTGCCGGCGTCGTCCACGGGGGAACGGGTACCCCGGCCCGGTGGCCATGCGCGGTGTCACGGGACCGCAACGCCCGGGTGCGGCCGTGTGACGAGAACGTCACACAGGACGCTCCGTCAGAGCTTGACGACCGGCGCGTAGCGCAGCAGCAGGCGCTTGGTCCCCTCGGCGCGGAAGTCGACGTGCGCGACGGTCTTGTCGCCCTCGCCCTCCAGCCGCACCACGGTGCCCAGGCCGAAGGTGTCGTGGGTGACGCGGTCGCCGGGGGCCAGGCTGACGACGGGCCGGCTGCCGGCCGAGCGCGCCACCGGCCGCGACGGCGGGCGCAGCGCGGAGGAGGAGGCGGGGGACGCCGCGAACGCGGCCTCGCCGCGCCGCCAGTCCAGCAGGTCCGCCGGGACGTCGTCGAGGAACCGGCTGGCCGGGTACTGCTGCGGCGCGCCCCACGCGCTGCGCACCGCCGAGCGCGACAGGTACAGCCGCTCGCGGGCACGGGTCAGGCCCACGTACGCCAGGCGGCGCTCCTCGGCCAGCTGGTCCGGGTCGCCCAGGGAGCGCTGGTGCGGGAACGTGCCGTCCTCCATGCCGGTGAGGAAGACGACGGGGAACTCCAGGCCCTTGGCGGTGTGCAGGGTCATGAGGGTCACGACACCGCCGCCGTCCTCCTCCTCGGGGATCTGGTCGGCGTCGGCGACCAGGGAGACGCGCTCCAGGAAGTCCGAGAGGGTGCCGTCGGGGTCGGCGTCGGAGAACTCCTCGGCCACCGCGACCAGCTCGGCGAGGTTCTCCACGCGGGACTCGTCCTGCGGGTCGTCGCTGGCGCGCAGCTCGGCGAGGTACCCGGTCTGCTCCAGCACCGCCTGCAGGACGGTGGCCGGGGAGGCCCCGGACTCGGCCAGGGTGCGCAGGTCCGCGACGAGCTGCGCGAAGCCCTGCACGGCCTTCAGCGAGCGCGACACCAGGCCGGCGGCCTCGTCGGCGCGCTCCAGCGCCTGCCCGAAGGGGATGCGCTCGCGCTCGGCGAGCACCACCAGCGACGCCTCGGCGCGCTCGCCGATGCCGCGCTTGGGGACGTTCAGGACGCGGCGCAGGTTCACCGTGTCGTCGGGGTTGTCCAGCACGCGCAGGTAGGCGATGGCGTCCTTGACCTCGCGGCGCTCGTAGAAGCGGGTCCCGCCGACGACCTTGTAGGGCAGGCCGGTGCGGATGAACACCTCCTCCAGCGCCCGGGACTGCGCGTTGGTGCGGTAGAACACCGCGACGTCGCCGTAGCGCACGCCCGCGGTGTCGTGCAGGCGGTCGACCTCGTCGGCGACGAACTGGGCCTCGCCGTGCTCGTCGTCGGCGACGTAGCCGACGATCTTCTCCCCCGCCCCGGAGGCGGTCCACAGGTTCTTCGCGCGGCGGTCGGTGTTGACGGCGATGACCTGGTTGGCGGCGGTGAGGATGGTCTGGGTGGAGCGGTAGTTCTGCTCCAGCAGGACGGTGCGCGCGTCCGGGTAGTCCTGCTCGAACTCGGTGATGTTGCGGATGGTGGCGCCGCGGAAGGCGTAGATCGACTGGTCGGCGTCGCCGACGACGGTCAGCTCCGCGGGCGGCACCGCCAGGGCGTGACCGGCGCGGGCGGCGGCCTCGCTGACGGAGCCGCCGACGAGCTCGCGCACCAGCACGTACTGGGCGTGGTTGGTGTCCTGGTACTCGTCGACGAGGACGTGGCGGAAGCGCCGGCGGTAGTGCTCGGCCACGTCGGGGAACGCCTGCAGCAGGTGGACGGTGGAGGAGATGAGGTCGTCGAAGTCCATGGCGTGCGCCTGGCGCAGCCGCTGCTGGTAGGTGCGGTACACCTGCGCCAGCACGCGCTCGGCCGGGGCGGCGTCCTCGGCGTGCGCGCGCTCGGCGTACGCCTCCTCGTCGACGAGCTCGTTCTTGAGGTTGGAGACCATCACGCTCAGCGCGCGGGGGGCGTGCTTCTTGGGGTCCAGCTCCAGCTCGCGCACGACCATCGCCATCAGCCGCTGGGAGTCGGCGGAGTCGTAGATGGAGAACGACGAGCGCATCCCCAGGGTGGCCGCCTCCCGGCGCAGGATCCGCACGCACGCGGAGTGGAACGTGGACACCCACATGCTGCGCGCGCCCATCCCGACGACCTCGCCGGCCAGGGCGGCCACCCGCTCGCGCATCTCGGCGGCGGCCTTGTTCGTGAAGGTGATCGCGAGGATCTGCCCGGGGGTGGCGCGCCCCTCGGCCAGCAGGTGGGCGATGCGGTGGGTCAGCACGCGCGTCTTGCCGGAGCCGGCGCCGGCGACGATGAGCAGCGGGGAGCCGGCGTGCACGACGGCCTCGCGCTGCTGCGGGTTCAGGCCGGCCAGCAGCGCGGCACCGCCGTCGCCGCGGGCGGGCGCGGCGGAGCGTCCGGCGGGGGCGTCGTCCGGGCCGCCGAGGGGGAGGTCGTCGAACAGGGTGCTCATCGCGCCCCAGGGTAGGCCCGCGCGCGGACACTCCCCGGCTCGCGCGGGGGCCGCGACGGGCGTGCACTGGAGGGGACGCGGGAACGGCCCGACCGCACCGGTCCTGAACCGACCACTCCGGTCCACCACGGTCTACTCTGGTCCGGTGCCCCGTCCCACCCGAGAGCAGATCGACGAGGAGATCCTCGACACCGCCGCCGCCCTCTTCGCCCGCCACGGCTTCGCGGAGACCTCCGTGCAGCGCGTCGCCGACGCCACCGGGTACTCCAAGACGGGCCTGCTGCACCGCTTCCCCACCAAGGACGCGCTGCAGGCCGCGGCGCTCGCGGCGACCCTGCAGCGCGTGCGCCGCGTCGTGGACGGCGTCACCGCCTCCCCGCCCGGACCCGCCCGGGACCGCGCCGCCCTGGAGGCGCTGACCGACCTCGCCCTGGCCCGCCCCGGCTTCACCGCCCTGGCGCTGTCGTCGGTCAGCCGCGGCGAGGAGCAGACCCTGCCGCTGACCGAGCTCGCCGACGCCCTCTTCGAGGCGTTCGCGGCACCCGCCCCCACCGGCACCGGCACCGAGCGCGCCGTGCGCCTGACCAGCGCCCTGGGCGGCCTGGCCATCGCCGCGCTGGCCTGCCGCGCCCTCCAGGACGCCGGGACCGTGCGCCCGCTGCTCGTCGACGCCGCCCTCGGCGCCCTCGGCCACCCCACCCCCACCGCGCCCCCCACCGACGCCGTCACCGGCGCCTGAGAACCCGGAGGAACGACCCATGGCCACCTTCCTGCACCGCCTGGGACTGGGGGCGGTGCGCCACCGCCTGCTCGTCGTGGGCGTCTGGGTGCTCGTCCTGCTGGGCACCGGGGTCGGCGCCGCCACGCTGGCCGGCTCCACCGTGAACACCTTCGAGATCCCCGGGCAGGAGTCCACGACGGCGCTGCGCCTGATCGACGAGCGCTTCGGCGAGCGCTCCACCGGTGCGAGCGCCCAGGTGGTCCTGCAGGCCCCCGACGGCGAGCAGGTCACCGCGCCGGAGAACGCCGCCACCGTGGCGCAGCTCGTCGCGCAGCTGCAGGAGCTGCCCGGCGTGACGAGCGCCACGAACCCCCTGGACCCGCAGGCGCCGACGGTCTCCCCCGACCAGCGCGCCGTCTACAGCACCGTCACCTACGACGTGCAGGCACCCGAGATCACCGAGGCGCAGCGCGAGGCGCTGCTCGGCGTGCTGGAGGACGCGCGCGCCGCGGGGCTCACCGCGGAGGCCACCGGCGAGGCCACGCAGGCGGTCTCGGAGGTCGGCGGCGCCGCCGAGGCCGTCGGCGTCGTGGCCGCCCTGGTGGTCCTCGCCATCACCTACGGCTCACTGGTGGCGGCCGGCATGAACCTGCTCACCGCGCTGGTGGGGGTCGCCACCGGCGTCCTGGGCATCACCGTGCTCACCGGGTTCGTGGACCTGCAGTCCACCACCCCGATCCTCGCGGTGATGCTGGGCCTGGCCGTCGGCATCGACTACGCCCTGTTCATCGTCACGCGCTTCCGGCACGAGCTGCTGGAGGGCCGGCCCGTGGCCGAGGCCGCCGCGGTCGCCACCGGCACCGCCGGCTCGGCGGTGCTGACCGCCGGGCTCACCGTCGTCATCGCGCTGGCGGGCCTGTCGGTGGCCGGCATCCCGTTCCTCACCGAGATGGGCCTGGCGGCCGCCGCCACGGTCGTCGTCGCCGTGCTGGTGGCGCTCACGCTCGTGCCGGCCGCGCTGGGCCTGGTCGGCCTGCGCGCCCTGCCGCGGCGGGCGCGGCGGGCGCTGGCCCACGAGGGCGGCCAGCACGTCGCGCTGCCCTCCCCCGACGCCGGCGACCGGGGGTTCTTCAGCGGCTGGGCGCGCACCGTGACGCGGTGGCGCTGGCCCAGCCTGCTGGCCGCCACCGTGGTGCTGGCGGTCGTGGCGGTGCCGGTGTTCTCGCTGCGCACCACGCTGAACCAGCTGCCCCCGGAGGACAGCACCCAGGCGCGCGCCGCGCAGCTGCTGTCCGAGCGGTTCGGGGCGGGCGTGACCGGGCCCCTGCTGGTCCTGGTGGACGGCGAGGGCGCGTACGAGCGCGCCCAGCAGGTGCAGACGGAGGTCGCCGAGCTGCCGGGCGTGGCGCTGGCCACTCCCGCCCAGCCGAACGCGGACGGCACCGCCGCCCTGATCACCGCCATCCCCACCACCGGCCCCGACGACGAGGCCACCCGCGAGCTCGTGGCCGACATCCGCGCCCGCCTGGCCGAGGACGCCGCCGAGGGCACCGAGGCGTACGTCACCGGCAGCACCGCCGTGAGCGTGGACGTCTCGCAGACCCTCGACGAGGCGCTGCCGGTGTACCTGGTGCTCGTGGTGGGGCTGGCGCTGCTGCTGCTGGTGCTGGTGTTCCGCTCGCTGCTGGTGCCGCTGGTCGGGGTGCTGGGCTTCCTGCTGACCATCGGCTCCTCGCTGGGCGCCACCGTCGCGGTGTTCCAGTGGGGCTGGCTGAAGGACCTGGTCAACGCCGAGGCCACCGGCCCGCTGCTGAGCCTGGCGCCGATCATCGTGGTCGGCATCCTCTTCGGCCTGGCGATGGACTACCAGGTCTTCCTCGTCTCGCGGATGCACGAGGCGCACGCCCACGGCGCCGAGCCGGTGACGGCGGTGCGCACCGGGTTCCGGCAGGCGGCGCCGGTGGTGGTGGCCGCGGCAGCGATCATGTTCGCGGTGTTCGCGGGCTTCGTGCCCGAGGGGGACGCGACGATCAAGCCGATCGCGTTCGCGCTGGCCGTCGGCATCCTCGCCGACGCGGTGGTGGTGCGGATGGTGCTGGTGCCGGCGGCGCTGGCGCTGCTGGGCCGCTCGGCGTGGTGGCTGCCGCGCTGGCTGCGCTGGCTGCCGGCGCTGGACGTGGAGGGTGCCGCGCTGGAGCGCCGGTCGCCGGGGCGGGCGCACGAGCAGGTGTGAGGCGGCTCACCCGCGGTGCCCGGGAATCGACGGGCACCGCGCGCGCTTGGACCAGGAGGTCGCCCCGGTACGTGTCCCCGGGCCTCACCCCCAGCCGCTGCGAGCGGCCCTTCGCCGCGAGGCGACCGTCGGGGCGACCACCAACGCGACAGGGCCACCCGGGATACCGGGTGGGCCTGTCGCGTCGCGGGTGGGGCCACAGGCGTCGGTGCGCCGGCGGCGGGTGGTCGCGACAATGAAACCGCCGATGAAAA